>CALALP010000059.1 GCA_937925515.1 uncultured Lachnoanaerobaculum sp.
ATTATATTATGTGTGATTTGTCCCCCTATGGGGGACAAATCACACATAGATAGATATTTTGTAATAGCCTCTAATTATAAATAATAATTTAAATTAGTTTTTCAACAGTTCTAAGTTATATTATAAGGAGAAATGATATGAAAGATTACTTAAGTATTTACAAAGAATGGCTTGCAAATCCCTATTTTGATGAGAAAACAAAACAGGAGCTAAAAGCTATTGAGGGAAATGAAGAAGAAATTAAGGAACGCTTTTATAAAGACCTCGAATTTGGAACAGCAGGACTTCGTGGAATTATAGGTGCAGGAATTAACCGTATGAATATATATGTTGTAAGACGTGCTACACAAGGGCTTGCAGACTATATAATCAGCCAAGGTAAGCAAGACAAGGGAGTTGCTATTGCTTATGACTCAAGAAGAATGTCGCCTGAGTTTTCTATGGAGGCGGCACTCACACTTGCCGCAAATGGTATAAAAGCTTATAGATTTGAAAGTTTAAGACCTACACCTGAGCTTTCTTTTGCAGTTAGAGAACTTAATTGTGTTGCAGGAATTAATGTAACAGCAAGTCATAACCCTCCTGAATATAATGGTTATAAAGTATACTGGGAGGACGGTGCACAATTTACACCTCCTCATGATAAGGGGGTTACTGATTGTGTACTTGCAATAGAGGACTTATCAAAAGTTAAAGTTATAGATGAAAAGATTGCTAGAGAAAAGGGATTACTTGTAGACATTGGCAAGGATATAGATGACAAATATATTGAATGTGTAAAGGCACAAATTGTAAATCAAGATGCAATAGATAAAATGGGAAATTCTATTAGTATAGTATATACTCCATTACATGGAACAGGGAATATTCCTGTGCGTAGAGTTCTTAAGGAAATCGGCTTTACAAATGTAAATGTTGTACCTGAGCAAGAACTTCCTAATGGAGATTTTCCTACTGTAAGTTATCCTAATCCTGAAGATAAGGCGGCATTTAAACTTGGACTTGAACTTGCAAAAGAAAAAAATGCAGACCTTGTTTTGGCAACCGACCCTGATGCAGATAGACTTGGAGTATATGTAAAAGATACAAAATCAGGAGAATATATTGCACTTACAGGTAATATGTCAGGTTCTCTTTTATGTGAATATATACTTAGCCAAAGAAAGAAAAATAATAATATTCCACAAGATGCAGAGGTTGTAAAGTCAATAGTTACTACAAACTTAGTAGATGAAGTTGCAAAATATTATGGTTGCAAATTAATAGAAGTTTTAACAGGCTTTAAATGGATTGGTCAGCAAATACTTAAAGAAGAAAATACTAAAAAAGGCAAATATATGTTTGGACTTGAAGAAAGCTATGGTTGCCTTATAGGAAGTTATGCAAGAGATAAAGACGCTGTTTCTGCAACTGTAGCTTTATGTGAGGCTGCTGCCTACTATAAAACTCAGGGTAAGACTTTATGGGACGCAATGATTGATATTTATGAAAAATACGGATATTATGTTGACGGAGTAAAATCAATAGGACTTGCAGGAATTGAGGGGCTTGCTAAGATTAAGAGGATTATGGAGTATTTTAGAAATAATACTCTTACAAAAATCGGAGATTATAAGGTTGTTTCAATAAGAGATTATAAACTTGATACAATCAAGAATTTAAGTACAGGCGAAGTAGGAAAAACAGGACTACCAAGTTCAGATGTTATATATTATGACTGTGAGGACGGAGTTTGGATTTGTATAAGACCGTCAGGAACAGAACCTAAGATTAAATTCTATTTTGGAGTTAAGGGTGTTTCACTTGATGACGCAGATATTAAGTCAGAAAAACTTGGAAAAGATATTCAAAATATAGTTGATTCTATTGAGTAATAAAGATATAGTATAACTTACTTATAGGAAGTTATAAGTTAAATTTGGTTTTTAGAAACTTAGTTTGTATCTAATTGTTTTTCAGAGGAATATATATTGCTAATTTAAAGACTTTTATTATATATAGGGGGGCAAAGTTAATCTTTACAAATAGTACTAACTTTTTTGTCCTCTCTTGGAAAACAAGGAGTTTATTTATATGTTATTATGTATGATTTGTCCCCCGTAGGGGGACAAATCATATAAGCTTAATCTGTTATTAGGGCTTTTACTACTAAAACGAAACAGAGCCTACAAATACTTGTAGACTCGTTTCACATTAAAAGGTATTATTAAAAAAGGAAAATTAGGGGGACCGAGTGGACTACGAGCCACTCGGCATGAGTATGAAAAGCTTTGCAGTTTGGGTAGTTCTGCAAATCTTACGTAAGCTTTTGCTTAACGTACTTATAATATAAGATATAATTGTGTCATAAGTATGGATTGCTGATAAAAAAATTATAAAGAACCGAAAAAAAGCTTTAACATTATACACTTTAAGAATAAAATAGTGTATTATTACAGTTGTAAAAGGTGGATTGAAGATATTGGCTATTTATTATGACTGAATATATATAGATATAGCAAATTAATATTGAGAAAATGACTAATTATAATTAAATTACAAAATTTGATAAAATTGATACTTTGTTTGGAGGTAACGCATGTTAGGATTGTCATCTAATGCCATAGGCATAGACTTAGGAACAGCTAGTATATTGGTGTATATAAGGGGAAAAGGTGTTGTTTTAAAAGAACCAAGTGTAGTTGCAGTTGATAGAGAAAAGAATACAATTAGAGCCATCGGAGAAGAGGCTAGACTTATGATAGGAAGAACCCCGGGAAATGTAGTCGCAATAAGACCACTTAGAAAAGGCGTTATTTCAAATTATGAATTAACAGAAAAAATGATTAAGTATTTTATAGATAAGGCTGTTGGAAGAAAAACATTAAGACGACCTAAAATTGCAGTATGTATTCCCTCAGGTGCTACCGAAGTTGAAAAAAGAGCAGTAAAAGATGCAGCAAAGAGTGCAGGGGCAAAATCTGTACATATCATAGAAGAACCGGTAGCAGCCGCAATAGGAGCAGGCATTGAAATTGAAAAAGCTTGTGGAAATATGATTGTAGATATTGGAGGAGGTACTGCCGATATAGCAGTTATTTCACTTGGAGGTACAGTAGTAAGCTCATCTATAAAGGTTGCAGGAGATGACTTTGATGAGGCTATTGTAAGATATATGAGAAAGAAACATAATCTTCTTATAGGAGAAAGAACTGCTGAGGAAATAAAGATTAATATAGGTGCGGCATATAGACGACCTGAAGTTCTTAGTATGGAAGTAAGAGGTAGAAACCTTGTAACAGGTTTACCAAAGACCATTGTAGTTACTTCTGATGAAACTTTGGAGGCATTACAAGAGCCTGCACTTCATATAGTTGACGCAGTTCATAGTGTTTTGGAGAGAACACCACCTGAACTTGCAGCAGATATTTTTGATAGAGGTATTGTGCTTACAGGAGGTGGCTCATTACTATCAGGTCTTGACGCACTTATAGAGGAAAAGACAGGAATTAACACAATGATAGCAGAAGAGCCTCTTATGGCAGTTGCGATAGGAACAGGTAAATTTATAGAGTTTGATCTTGATGATGACGAAGATTTAGGAAATTTATAATAATTATGCCTAGTATTTCAGGTTATGTAGAAAGAATAGTTTTTAAGGCTGAGGGTGGGTATCATGTACTTGCAGTATCAGCCGGTAAACAAGAATTTATTTTAACAGGAAACTTTACTGCTATTGATGTAGGAGAATACTTAGAGGCAGAAACTGTTGAAAATAATCACTACCTATATGGTAAGCAGTATAATGTTATAAGCTATAAAATTAAAGCACCGGAGGACTTAGTAAGTATTACTAAGTATCTTTCCTCGGGTGCTGTTAAGGGTGTAAAAGAAGTACTTGCTGAAAGGATAGTAAAGGAGTTTAAGGCTGATACATTAAGAGTTATAGAAGAAGAACCTGAAAAGTTAGCACAAATAAAGGGTATAAGTGAAAAACTTGCATTAAGCATAAGTGAACAGATAATTGAAAAAAAAGAAATGCGAGATGCTATGATTTTTTTACAAAAATATGGGATAGGAATGAATTTAGCAGCTAGCATTTACAAGGAATATGGAGAGCAAATTTATACTATCTTAGTTCAAAACCCTTATAGAATGATAGAAGATATACAAGGAGTAGGCTTTAAAATTGCTGATGATATAGCATTACGAGGGGGAATTAGTACAGATTCAACATATAGAATGAAAAGTGGTATAATATATGTACTTGAACAGGCAAGCCTAAACGGCAATACTTACCTGCCTCAAAAAGAGCTTATACATCAAGCATCTTTAGTTTTAAAAATTAAAGAAGAAGTTCTTGAAGATAATATTTTAGATTTACAGTTTGATAGAAAAATAGTAGTTAAAATTGATGAGTCAGGAAATAGAGATATTTACTTAAGTAAATTTTATTATACTGAACTTGAAATAGCAAAAAAACTACATGACTTAAATTTAAAGTCTGAAAACATTCTTTCTGAAAAAGAATTATCTGAAATAGAAAAAAGCCAAGAAATAGAACTTGATAAAAAGCAAAGACTTGCAGTAGCTGAGGCTATATCTTCAGGGCTTTTAGTTATAACAGGAGGTCCGGGGACAGGAAAGACTACTACTATTAAAACTATAATTGAATATTTTGATAGAAAACAAAAGCAGGTTTTACTTGCGGCACCTACCGGACGTGCAGCAAAGAAACTTTCCGAATCTACAAAAAAAGAGGCAAAAACTATACATAGACTTTTGGAAATAAATGGTATGCCTGACGATGACGTAGCAGGAAATGAGCAAAATTCTTTGAGGTTTGAAAAAGATGCACAAAATCCCTTAGAGGCTGATGTAATAATCATAGATGAAATGAGTATGGTGGATATATTTTTAATGAATTCACTTTTGGAGGCTATAACAGTAGGTACAAGGCTCATTTTATTAGGAGATGTAAATCAGTTACCAAGTGTTGGGGCAGGTAATGTATTAAGAGATATTATAGATTCAGAAGATTTCAATGTAGTATGCCTAGATAAGATTTATAGACAATCAGAGGAAAGTGATATTATTTTAAATGCACATAATATCATAAATGGAGAAAATATTGATCTTGACAGGCAAAGTAAAGATTTTTTGTATATAAGGCGAGAGGGTGCAGATAACATTATAAATGCAATGCTAACCTTAATTAGTAAAAAACTGCCTGAATATGTAAATGCAAAACCCTATGATATACAAGTTATTTCCCCTATGAGAAAGGGGGCACTTGGAGTGGAAAGACTTAATCAAATAATTCAGTCTTATTTAAATCCTGCAAGTGTAGATAAAGTTGAAAAAGAGTTTAACGGAGTTATTTACAGGGTAGGCGATAAGGTTATGCAGATAAAAAATAACTATCAACTTGAATGGACTAGGATAGATGAAAGTGGAGATTGGAAAGAGAAAGGTCTAGGAATTTATAATGGAGATATAGGCATTATAAAATATATAGATAACTATTTGGAAAAAATGGTTATAGAGTTTGATGACAATAGACTTGTGCATTATGGTTTTGAAAGCATTACAGAGCTTGAGCATGCATTTGCAATAACCATACATAAATCTCAAGGAAGTGAATATCCTGCTGTTATCATTCCACTGTATCAAGGTGCACCTATGCTAATGACAAGGAATTTAATTTATACGGCTGTTACAAGAGCAAAAAAATGTGTAACACTTATCGGTAAAAAAGAGTATTTTACTCAGATGATAAATAATAATATAGAAACAAAAAGGTACTCAGGATTAAAGCAGAGAATTTTAGAACTTAAGTTCTAATAGGTAGCATATGAGCAAAGTTTTAAATGTAGTAAATAAAATTACTTATTCACTTTTTCCAAGAAGATGTCCTGTATGTGAAGATATAGTTGAGGTAGGTTCAAAATATATTTGTAAAAAATGCCTACCTAAGCTTAGTTTTGTAAAAAATCCGGTATGCCTAAAATGTGGAAAGGAACTTTTATTAGATTATAATGAATTTTGCGAGGACTGCATTAAAAATAAGAAAAGTTTTGAGTTTGGAAAAGCTCTTTTAAATTATGATGACATTTCTGAAAATGCAATGATAAAGATAAAATATAAAAATAAAAGAGATTATATAGAGGGTTTTTCAAGACTTTTAGCGATAAGATACAAAGACTTAATTCGTAAAATGCAGGCAGATTACATTATCCCTATTCCTATTCACAAGGAAAGGCTTAGAGAAAGGGGCTATAACCAAGCAAAACTTATAGCAGAATATGTAAGTTATGAAACAGGCATTTGCATAAAGGAAATACTTAAAAGAAAGAAAAATACAAAGGCACAAAAGAGTTTAAATCCAAAAGAAAGACTTAAAAACCTTGAGAATGCCTTTTATTGTGATGACTTTAATGAGGATATAAAAAATGTAATACTCATAGATGATATTTATACCACCGGAAGTACGATTGAGGCATGTACAAGAGCTTTAAAATCAAAGGGAGTAAAAAATGTTTACTTTTTAACTATATGTATCGGCAAAGGGGCTTGACATGCATATTTTTGTATGCTATTCTAGGAGATACAGAAGGTGTTAGGTCTTTTTTTTTTGACTAAAATCAATATGTAAACAACGATATAATACTTATAAGGTATGGAGGTGGCTATATGCGTACTAGAATTACGCTTGCATGTACAGAATGTAAGCAAAGAAATTACAATACGACAAAGGATAAGAAAAATCACCCTGATCGTATGGAAACAAGCAAGTATTGTCCTTTTTGTAAGAAGCATACTGCTCATAAAGAAACAAAATAGGAGATATGAAAATGGCTGATGAAGTAAAAAAAGAATCTAAAAAAGAAAAGAATGGAATAGGTGCTTTTATTGATTCTGTAAAAAAAGAGTACAAGAAGATTGTTTGGCCTACTAGAGATAGACTTACAAAAGAAACTATTGCAGTAGTGGTGTCTTCAGTTATACTTGGAATAATTATTGCAGGGTTAGACTTCTTATTTCGTTCAGGATTCAGTATGATTATTAAGTAGGGACAAATGTATGTCAGAAGCTAAATGGTATGTGGCTCACACTTATTCGGGCTACGAAAATAAAGTTAAAGTTGATATTGAAAAGACTATTGAAAATCGTGGACTTCAAAGTCAGATTTTTAAAGTTTGTGTTCCACTTGAGTCAGTTATAGAGATAAAAGACGGTAAAGAAAAGTCCTCAAAGAAAAAACTTTTTCCGGGATATGTTTTAGTGAACATGATTATGAATGATGAAACTTGGTATATCGTAAGAAATACTAGGGGAGTTACCGGATTTGTAGGACCCGGAAGTAAACCCGTTGCACTGACTCCGGAAGAGATTAGAAGTCTTGGATTTGCTTTTGAAGATGAAACAGTTGAAAGAGAAACAAAAGTTGTACATGATTTTAATGTAGGAGATTTTGTAACTGTAATAAATGGTCCGTTAAAGGATACTGTAGGAGTAATTGCAGAAATCAATGAGAACAAGAGGACTGTTGCACTTGATGTCGATATGCTTGGTAGAGCCAAGGTAGAGGTAGATTTTGCAAACATTAAAAAGAAATAATTTAAGTAGCTATTAGGCTACAAGCGTGGGAGGGAACTTCCCCGAAATAACCACTAGGAGGTGCTATATGGCAAAGAAAGTTACAGGATATATAAAATTGCAGATTCCTGCGGGCAAGGCTACACCTGCTCCACCTGTTGGACCTGCACTAGGACAACATGGAGTAAATATCGTTGAATTTACAAAACAATTTAATGCAAGAACTGCTGATCAGGGAGATTTAATCATTCCTGTTGTAATTACAGTTTATGCAGATAGAAGTTTCACATTTATAACAAAGACACCACCTGCTGCTGTACTTATTAAGAAAGCTTGCAACATACAGTCAGGTTCAGGAGTTCCTAATAAGACTAAAGTTGCAAAGTTAAGTAAAGACAATCTTAGAAAGATTGCAGAAACAAAGTTACCGGATTTAAACGCAGCTAGTGTAGAGGCTGCAATGAGCATGATAGCAGGTACGGCACGTTCTATGGGCGTTACCGTAGAAGACTAATTTAGGAGGGAATTGATATGAAACATGGTAAGAAATATATTGAGGCTGCTAAATTAGTTAATAGAGCTAATCTTTATGATGTAGCAGAGGCTATTGAACTTGTAAAGAAGACAGCAGTAGCTAAGTTTGATGAAACAGTAGAATTACATATTCGTACAGGTTGCGACGGTCGTCATGCAGATCAACAGATTCGTGGTGCTGTTGTATTACCACATGGTACAGGTAAAAAGGTTCGTATTTTAGTATTTGCAAAAGCGGCTAAGGCTGATGAGGCACTTGCAGCAGGTGCTGACTATGTAGGAGCAGAGGAACTTGTTCCAAGAATCCAAAATGAGGGCTGGCTTGATTTTGATGTTATAGTTGCTACACCTGATATGATGGGTGTTGTAGGACGTTTAGGTAAGGTACTTGGACCTAAGGGACTTATGCCAAACCCTAAGACAGGTACAGTAACTATGGACGTAACAAAGGCTATTTCTGAAATTAAAGCAGGTAAAGTTGAGTATCGTTTAGACAAGACCAACATTATACATGTACCTGTAGGTAAGGCATCATTTTCAGAACAGCAATTACAGGAAAATTTCCAAACTATAATAGACGCTGTAAATAAGGCAAAGCCTAGTGCACTTAAGGGTGCTTATATGAAGAGTGTTATTTTAACTTCTACTATGGGACCTGGAATAAGACTTAATACAGCTAAGGTAACATCATAAGTTATTGACTTTTTTTAAGTCAAATGTTATCATACACAAGTATCACTGCCTAAGACAGTAGGTGCCGAAAAGGCGTAAGTATAACACCTACCGAGGAAAGTATATCAGATTATAAATAAACCTATATGGTATTTTGATATGAATTCCCCTTGTCTTATGCAAGGGGAATTTTTTGACCCTCAAGGCAGTATTAAAAATAAAGGAGGGAAAACATGGCAAAAGTTGAATTAAAGCAGCCGGTAGTTAAGGAGATTGCTGAACTTTTGGACGGAGCACAATCAGCAGTTGTTGTTGATTATCGTGGTCTTACTGTTGAGCAAGATACTCAACTTCGTAAGAGTCTAAGAGAAGCAGGTGTTACTTATAAAGTATATAAGAACACTATGATTCGCCTTGCAACTAAGGGTACTGAATTTGAGGCACTTGACAATGTTCTTGAAGGACCAACTGCTATTGCAGTATCAAAAGAAGATGCTACTGCACCTGCAAGAATCCTTTTCAATTTTTCAAAAACAGCTCCACAGTTGGAGTTAAAAGCAGGTATCGTTGAGGGAACAACTTATGATGCACAAGGTATCAAGGTTATTGCAGAAATTCCGTCAAGAGACGAATTACTTGGAAGATTATTTGGTAGCATGAAATCACCTATTAGTAATCTTGCAAGAGTGCTTAATCAAATTGCAACAAAAGCAGAAGAATAAATTTTCAATAATGGAGGAAAAATAAATGGCTAAATTAACAACAGCTGAGTTTATCGAGGCAATTAAGGAATTATCAGTATTAGAGCTTAATGAGCTTGTAAAAGCATGTGAAGAAGAATTTGGAGTTTCAGCAGCAGCAGGAGTTGTAGTTGCAGCGGCAGGTGCAGGTGTGGCAGCAGCTGAGGAGAAGACAGAGTTTGACGTTGAGCTTACAGAAGTAGGAAGTGAGAAGGTTAAGGTTATTAAGGTAGTTCGTGAGGCTACAGGTCTTGGACTTAAGGAAGCAAAGGATCTTGTTGATAGTGCTCCTAAGACAATTAAGACAGAAGTTGCTAAGGCTGAGGCTGAGGCTCTTAAGAAATCACTTGAAGACGTTGGAGCTAAGGTTACTCTTAAGTAATTTAAATTTTTTAATAATGTTTTGTTATGGGGCTGTTGCAAATTGATTTTTATTAGCAATTATGTTTTCTATAGAGAAAGCTAAATGTGCTAATTGCAACAGCTCCATACAATTTACATGGCTATAAAATATAGAGAGATACTTCTTTCAAAAACACAAAAATATAATTAATATAAGCTTTAAATTTTTTACAAAAATATGTACAATCAATTATAAGCTCTAAATATATAATATATTAATACAGGTGTCGAATAATTGAACAAAAAAATCAAAGATTAATCGAAAAAAAATAAATAAAACCTTGACATTAATTGTACTGATTGTTATAATAAAGTTGTATTTCAGTTGGGCTTTTAGATTCACATATTTTTGTAAGTTATGTCAGAGAAGTCTTCATGATTTGCAAAAATATGTGATTTTTTTAGTTTCATAGAAATGCAAAATATTATTTTATGGAGGAGTACCAAGATGCATAACGGTACAGTTAAGTGGTTTAACGCAGCAAAGGGATATGGATTTATTACAGATGACGCAGACCAGAGCGAAATCTTTGTTCATTTCTCAGGAATCAACACAGAGGGATACAAGTCTTTAGAGGACGGTCAAAAGGTTACTTTTGATACAGCTGAGGGCAATAGAGGTATTCAAGCAGTTAATGTAACAGTTGTTGCTTAATTAAAGTTGGGTTTTGCGTAACACTTTTCAAAAGAAATCATTATCTTTGAGAAATCAAGGGTAATGGTTTTTTTTATGTAAATTTGATGAAATCATTTCAAATTAGAAAAATATGTGTTATAATATTCATTTGTATAAGATTATTACTGATTGTGTAGTAGATTTAGGTTTTTTAAGTTTAAAAAAGATATTTGACTACTATAAAAGCAGATGAATAATAACATTTTCATAGTAATAATTATAATCTTACAATTAAAAATAAGGTGATAATGGAGGTCATTATGGCAGAAGAAAGCATGAAAGATTTAGAACAAGAGTTAGAGGAATCTTACAAGAATATGAATAGGTATGATGAGGCAGATTCAGGCAAATGGGATAACTTTAAGAGAATGCTTGAAGAAAAAGAAATAGTTAATGTAAAAGTTACAGAGGTTGTAAAGGGTGGCTGTATAGCTTATGTAGATGAGATTAGAGGCTTTATTCCGGCAAGTAAGATTTCATCAGATTATGTTGAGGATCTTAACACATTTTTAAATAAGCATATTGATGTAGTTGTGATTACAGCTGAACCTGAAAACAAGAAACTTGTTCTTAGCCACAGAGAAATTGAGCAGGCAAAGAAAGAGGCAAAAAGAGCAGAGGCTTTTGCAAGCATAAAAGAAGGAGATGTAATTAATGCTAAAGTAGAGAGCATAAAAGATTACGGTGTGTTTGTAGAGCTTGCAGAGGGAGTTTCAGGTTTATTGCATGTATCTCAAATTTCACATAATAGAGTTAAGAATCCTGCTACTGTATTTAAAGTTGGAGATGAGGTAGAAGTTAAGGTAACAGGCATTAAAGACGGAAAAATAAGTGTATCTAAAAAGGCACTTGAGCCTGCACCGGGAGAGTTTAAGCGTGAAAAACCTGAAGAAAGAGATAATTTCAACTATAAACAAACAGGAGAGGTAACTACTAATCTAGGTTCTTTATTAAAGGGGCTTAAATTAAAATAAATAGGAGATAATATGAAGTTAAAAAAATTAGTTATTATGTTTACTTGTGTAGCAAGTATGGCTTTGGTTGCGTCTGCTTGTTCAAATTCAAAAAAGGCTGAAACAACTACTGAAAATAAGGATTCTTCAAAAACAGATAGTTCAGCGGCAGAAAGTTCCAGTGCAGCTGTTATAGAGGAAACAGAGGCTTTAACAAAACCGGAAAACTATGGAGAAGTAAAACTAGGTAATTATAAAGGTATTAAGGTTGCAGTAGCTGATACAACTGTTACTGATGCAGAAATTGATGCACAAATCAATAATATCTTAAAGTCATATCCTGAAAAAGAGGAAATTACAGATAGACCGGCTGAAAAGGGAGATACTGTAAATATAGATTTTGTAGGTACTGAAAATGGCGTTGAATTTGACGGTGGACAGGCAAAGGGATATGACCTTGAGCTTGGTAGCAATAGCTTTATAAATGGCTTTGAGGACGGACTTATAGGTGTTAAAAAAGGAGATATAAAAGACCTTAACCTTAAGTTCCCTGATGACTATCATGATGCTAACCATGCAGGAAAAGATGTAACATTTAAAGTTACAGTAAATGGTATTTATAAAAAGAAAGATGCAGAACTTACTGATGAATGGGTTTCAAAAACTACAGGTGGAAAGCAAAAGACTGTAAGTGAATATAAGCAATTTTTAAAGGATAGCCTTGCAAAGTCAAAACAGTTTAGTTCAGACCAACAGGCACAACAACAAGTGCTTAATTCAGTTATAGAGGCATCAGAATTTAAACCTAGCCAAGAGGCACTTGATTATGAATTTAAGAATATAGTTAATCAATATAAGGCAATGGCAAACTCAACTAATCAGAAATATGAGGACTATATAAAGTCAAACAATATGACTGTTGAGGACTTTGAAAAAGAGCTAAAGAGCTATGCAGAAGAAATGGTAAAGAGCGAATTAGTCTTTAATGGAATTTTCAAGCAAGAAAATATGAAGATTGAAGATAAGGACTATGATATTCTTACTACTCAGTATGGTCAAGATAAAGATACTTTAATAGCAAATTATGGTAAGGATATAGTTGAAAGACAGGTTAAAATACTTAAGGTGTTAAACTTCCTTTTGGATAATGCAGATAAAACTGTTCAAGATACAACACAGGCAGCACCTACCACTGCACCTGAGGCAAACAGTGGACAAACACATGAAGAAACAAGTAGTGTTGCAGCACCTGGTGCAGAGTCAAGTTCTGCACAAAACTAGAAGTTAAGAGTTATAGACAAATATGAACTAAGGTTTGAATACAAATCTTAGTTCATATTGCTAATAGGGGGGGATTATGATATTAAATGATATATGGTTAGATGTTAAAGCAGTTAAAAAAAGAGATCCTGCTGCAAGATCCACATTGGAAGTCCTTTTATTATATCAAGGGATTCATGCATTAATTTTGTATAGATTTTCGCACTTCTTTTATAAAAAGAAATTATTTTTTATTGCAAGACTAATATCTCAAATTGCAAGATTTTTTACACAAATAGAAATTCACCCCGGAGCTAAACTAGGTCATGGCATATTAATTGACCATGGTGCAGGAGTGGTTATAGGCGAAACAGCAGTTGTAGGAGATGATTGTACTATATATCAAGGCGTTACTTTGGGTGGAGTAGGTCTTAGCAAGGGAAAAAGACACCCTACACTTGGAAAGAATGTAACAGTGGGTTGTGGTGCAAAAATACTTGGTGCATTTGAAGTAGGAGATAACTGTAAGATTGCGGCAAATGCAGTACTACTAAAGGCACTTGAAAGTGATGCCACAGCAGCCGGAGTGCCTGCAAGACCTGTAAAAGTAGCAGGGGTATCAGTTCCTAAGCAAATAAATATGGACTTTACTCAAATGCAAATGGAGATAAATCTTCTTGCAAAAAAAGTTCATAAATTAGAAGAACATTTAGAGCCTGAAATTTCTAAGTCTAATAATCTGAATAATGAAGATACAAATAATGAGAACTTAGACCAAGATGACGGACTTGAAATGTGGTATTATAGTATATAAGTAAATAATATGAGAAAACTTTTAACAAATTTTCCTCTAATACAAATACCTCTTAATAAAGGATATTATGTATATATACTACTATGTGCAGATAATACCTTATATACAGGCTGGACAAATAACATTTGCAATAGAATTAAAAAGCATAACTTAGGAAAGGGAGCAAAGTATACCTCTGTTCGACTTCCGGTTGTGCTTATTTACTATGAGGAATACGATAATAAAATTAAGGCTATGCAAAGAGAATATCAAATAAAGAAGTTAAAAAGAAAAGATAAAGAGAACTTAGTATATGAGCAAAAAACTAAATATAATATATGAGGATAATGATGTAATCGTGGTCATCAAACCTACCGGTATAGAATCGCAGTCATCAAAGGGGTTAGAAAGTGACATGGTTAGCCTTATAAGAAATTATTTATATAAAAAAAACTTAAGTAATTACGTTGGAGTTATCCACAGGTTAGATAAAAATGTAACCGGAATTATGGTTTTTGCAAAGAATAAAAATACTGCAAAGTGGCTTAGTAAGCAGGTTTCAGAGGGAAATATTAAAAAGAAGTATATAGCAATAGCATGTGGAAAGATTGTGGATAAATGTGGAAAACTTGAGGATTATCTGTGTAAAAACAGCAAAAATAATATATCTGAAATCATAGATAAAGATAAGTTAAACCTTTATCCAAATGCAAAACTTGCAAGGTTAAATTATAAAGTTTTGGAATATATAACTATAGATAAAAAAGAATATACTAAAGTTGATATTGAACTTATAACAGGCAGGCATCATCAAATAAGAGTCCAATTCGCAGGATTTGGATATCCACTTCGTGGAGATAGAAAGTATGGTAATGACATAGGAAGTGGAAATATAGATTTGATGTCATATTATCTTGAGTTTTACCACGAAAGATTAAAAAAGATGATGAAGTTTGATATAAGCAGTGTTGAAATGAGATAATAGGTTTATAGCATAAGGACGGATTCTTCGGAATCCGTTTTTTTGGTGGGGAAATATTACTATGGTAGATTTATTTGGTTTGATAAAGAAATTTATTATTATAAGATATATGAAGTTTTTTGTGATATAGTTAATTAATGGAGAGAGGTGGAATATGATATTTAGGATTGTTAAAAGAATTTATAATATTTCTTTGTTGAATAAGTTTATGCTAATTATAATCATGGTTATATTTTCATTATATTTGATTTTTATGTTTTCCGTAAGTTTTTTAGTTGGAAAATATAATCAAATTCTATGCAGTGAAAAAGCATCTTTAATAAGATTTGCAGCAAGTGCAGTTGAAAGCAGGTTAAGTGATATTGACAAAATATCAAAGGATATTCTTGTGAATACCAATATTCAAAAGAATTTAGATGATTTAAGCAATAACTATGAAAATATACGTGTACCGGTAGTGAAAAGAGAATTATATAATGAATTATTAAATTACCTTTTTGCCAGTCAATATATTAAAGCGATTGAAATTGTATCTAATAATGGAGAAATAATATCTACATCTCTTACAGGAGAAGTTGGTATATATAATAAATATTTACTTAATGATTTAAAAAATGTGAATGGTAGTACACTTTGTTATACATTGAATGAAAATAAAATAGTATTAAATGCTAGACAAGTAAGAAAAATGAAATATATGACTTTAGAACATATTGGGAATATATATATTTTCATAGATATTGATTCTGTTTTTAAAGATTCATTCAAAGAAATAGATTATGTAATTGATAAAAGCAATTTGATTGTTTTTAATAAAGGAGAGAGAATATTTCCTATAAATAGTGAATATACAGATGAGCAGGTGTCTTTGATAATAACCGGTCTTTACAATAAGAACTATGACATAAGGACATTAAATAATAATAAAAAACTTATTATAAAAGTTAAGATGAAAAGCGAAGATTGGCATTATATCTACTTGATGAATTATGATGATTTGTTTTATGATATAAGTAAGGTAAAAATATCAGTGCTTATTGCAGTAAGTTTATGTGGAATTATAACATTTGCAATAACTACTTCTCTTATTTCAAATATATGCAGACATCTTATAACACTTATTGAGAAGATAAAGAAATTTAGTTTAGAGGAGGAGATAGAAACAAGTCAGTATTACAAGGAAAGAAATGATGAGATAGGTAAACTACATCAAGCATTTGGAGATATGTCAAATAACATTATTAATCTTAGAAATGAAAATTATAAAAAGCAGATACTTTTAAAAGATACCCAACTTAAAATGCTACAGCAGCAAATAAACCCACATTTTCTATATAACACTCTTGATATGGCAAACTGGCTGGCAATAAGTTCGGGAATGGAAGATATATCTGTATTAATAAGCTCTTTAGGTTCTTTGCTTAGAAATTCAATTTCTAATAATAAAGATATAATCTTACTAAGTGAAGAGCTTGATATATTAAATGATTATATAAATATACAGAAGATAAGATTTAAAGATAGGTTTGTATGTAATATAATGATTCCTGAAAATATGTATAAACTTCCTGTTCCTAAGTTATGTATACAGCCTTTAGTGGAAAATGCAGTAAAATATTCATTAGAGTATGATGAGGATATTTGTAGTATATATATAGAGGCCGGAGAAAAAGAAGATATATATTATATAAAGGTTTCAAATACAGGTTCTGAGTTTAGTGATGAAATAATAGATAAAATTAATAAAAATGAGCAGATAGGTAATGGAATGAGCATAGGTTTGGATAATATAGATAAAAGATTAAAAATTTTATATGGGACACAGTTTGGAATAAAAATTTTCAATAAAGATAATATGGCAACTGTTATTATTACAGTTCCTAGGAGTTGAGGTTGCAGCTATGATTAAACTATTAATTGTAGATGATGAAGAAATTATAAGACAATCTCTTTCAGCCACCATTGATTATGTGTCTATGGGCTATCAGCTTATAGGAACTGCGAAAAATGGAATGGAGGCTTATGATATAATTAGAGATGAATATCCGGAGGTTGTTATTACAGATTTAAAGATGCCTATTTTAGGAGGGCTTGAGCTTATTGAGCGTACTTATAAGTTTGATAAAAATGTTATTTTTATAATTTTATCAGGCTATGGAGAATTTGAATATGCAAAAGAGGCGATGAAATATGGCGTGAGATATTATATCACAAAACCAACAAAATTAGTAGAGCTAAGGGAGATACTTAAAGAAGTCAGAGAAAAAATTGAAAATACTTTTAGTTTAAACAGTGGTGTTTTGGAAATACCAAATGAAAGTGGCTTTACACTTGATATATTAAGACAAAGCTTTATAATTGAGGCTGTTGAGTTTAAAGAGAAGTTTGATGATGTTTATAGAAAATATAAGGAACTTGGTATTTTTAAAAATAGAGGATTTACTATAATATATATTTATTATTTGGAAGAAAGCTTTTCAAATAATGCTGCAATTAGTTTATTTAAACTACTTAAAGAAGATAATATATCCCTTATACTTCCTATTATATATGTTAAGAATACTCTTTTACTTATAACTAGTTATCAAGAAAAAGAAGTAGAGATTCAAAATAGAATACAGGAAAAACTAGGGCATATAGGAATATCAGGCTTTGAGATGTCTTTAGTTGGAAATGAAAAAGGAGAAGAAGTACTAAAAGAGGCGATATTTAGAATTTCAAGGTATAAAAGAATACTTATAAATTTTTATAATTCTGATAAATTTATGGAAGTAGGGAATACATTTTTTCTTACTGCCTCAGGTATGGCAAAAAAACTTGAAGAAGTAAATAATACATCACAAAGAAATAAAATAATGGAGCTGGAATTTAGAAAAGGAATGGAACTGGAGGAGCTTAAAGTATTTTGTATAAATGTGTATTTACAGCTTAACAGAGCTTTAAATATGATTTCAGGAATATCATTCTTTAAAGAAGTATTTCTTTGTAGTAGTAAAGATGAATTGCTTGAGCTTATGAAAAAGGTTTTGGATAAAGATAAAACAGATGAGCATTATGAAATTAAAAGGTTAAAAGAATATATTGAAACTCATATAGATTCTGAAGAATTGTCTTTAAAATGGATTGCAGAAAATATTTTATTTATCAATGTGGATTATCTCAGTAGACTTTTTGTTAAAGAAGAAAAAATGAGATTTTCAGAGTATCTTAATGCAAAAAGAATGGAACTTGCTACTAAAATTATGCTGGAAAATAAAGAATCAAATATAAAGAATGTAGCAAAGTATGTGGGCTTTGGAAACAATCCAAGATATTTTGGTCAAGTTTTTAAGAAATACATAGGTGTAACACCAACTGAATATATAAGGCTTAAGATTGAATCAGTAGAAGAAAAGTTTTAAATAATAAATCGGCTGTTCCTTTAAGAGGAATAAGCCGTTTTTTTGAACCTAAAAAGTCGTTTTTTTAAATTTACACAAATTCATTTTTTTTATAAAATAATTATAACAATTTAGTAAGGAGGTAGAAATAGTGAGAAAATTATATACTTGTTTTATTTTAGTAACATCTATATTTCTTAGTGCTTGTGTCAGCTCAAATTCGGAATCAACTTCAGTTTCTGCTAAAGGAGAATCAGAGAGTAAAAAAACTATCAGTATATACTGGTGGGGAAACCAAGTAAGAAATGATTTAACGCAGAAAGTTGTTGAGTTGTACATGAAAGAAAATCCTGATATTGAGATTAAGGCAGAATTTACAGATTGGTCAGGATATTGGGATAAGCTTGCAGCCTCAACAACAGGAGGTAATATGCCTGATATTATACAAATGGATTATAGCTATCTTACTCAATATGCTGATAGTGGACAACTTGCAGCACTTGATCAGTATATTGAAAATGGATTAATCAATACTTCAGATGTAGCTGACAGTGTTATTGATTCAGGTACTATTAATGGCAAATGTTATGCCTTGAGCCTTGGCAGCAATGCACCAATATTTATATATGATAAGAAAACGGTAGAAGATTCAGGTGTTACGATTCCAAAGCAGATGACTATAAGTGAAATGTATGATATTGGTAAAACTATTAATGAAAAAACAGGTGTCAAAACATATTTTGACGGAAGTCTTAATATGATGCAGATAATTGCAAGATCTTCAGGAAACCATTTATTTGATGAATTAAAAGCAGGTAAGAGTCCGGCAGTAGAGGAACATTTCAAGGAAATAGTAAGATTTAACAGTGCTGAAAGCTCTATTGCGGCAGACCTATTGGCTGAGAAAAATGCAGATGTAGTTGAAACCAAACCTATCATTGATTTATCTTCTTGGAATGCTTTTTCGTATTCAAATCAGTATATAAGTATACAGAATGCAGCAGGAAGAGAACTTGGTATATCAATGTATCCAAAGATTGATAATGCAGTTACACAACCTATGTTTCTAAAGCCTGCTATGTTTTTCTCTATATCAGAAAGCTCAACTAATAAAGAAGAGGCAGCAAAATTTTTAGATTGGTTTACAAATAGTGTAGATGCAAACAAGATATTGCTTGGAGAAAGAGGAGTTCCTATTAATTCAAAGGTGGCTGAATCAATTAAATCTGAAGTAGATAGTAATGTAGCTTTAATATTTGATTATATAAATTCTGTTTCAGAAATAGCAACTCCAATAGATGATCCTGATCCTAAAGGTAAAGGTGAAATAGAGGCACTTGGAAAGTCTATTGTTGAGGGGGTAAGATATGGTGATATGAGTGCAGATGATGCAGCTGCAAGTTTCATATCACAATCATCTGCTATACTAAAAGAGGCTAATTAAGACATTTATAATTTATGGAGGGAAAATGAATAAGAAAAAAGGATTAGTTGGTATGTTAAATTCAGAGAATATAGCAGGTTATGTATTTATAGCTCCATTTATTATAGGCTTTCTTACTTTTCTTGCCATACCTATGTTTATGTCTTTAATTTTTTCATTTACTGACTATAATATTTTACAGTTTCCAAAGTTTGTAGGATTTAAAAATTATATAACTATGCTTACAGGAGATGCTAAATTTTGGCAGGTTTTTGGAGTTACTTTTTATTATGTAATTTTTTCAGTTCCACTTAGACTTATAATGGCATTAGCTATTGCTATGCTACTTGTAAAAAATACAAGAATGACAGGATTCTATAGAGCCGTTTTATATCTTCCGTCTATAATAGGCTCAAGTGTAGCTGTTGCAATTCTTTGGAGAAGATTATTTGCAAGCGACGGAGTGATTAATGCAATTTTAGGTTCTATTGGTTTTAAGACGACTATTGCATGGCTTGGAAGAACTGATACGGCTATTTGGACATTGATAATACTTTCAGTTTGGCAGTTTGGTTCTTCTATGCTTATATTTTTATCAGGTTTAAAGCAAATACCTACAGTGTTATATGAGGCAGCTAAAGTAGACGGAGCAAATAGGGTGCAAAGTTTCTTTAAAATAACTTTACCAATGCTTACTCCTACAATCTTTTTTAATCTTATAAATCAGATAATAAACGGATTTATGGCATTTACTCAAAGTTATATAATAACACAGGGAAAGCCTAAGGATACTACACTTTTCTATACTGTATATATGTACCAAAATTCTTTTACTTATGGGAAAATGGGCTATGGTTGTGCAATGGCATGGTTTATGGTTATTGTAGTTTCATTGTTGGCATTTATTATTTTTAAGAGCCAGAAATATTGGGTTTATTATGAGTCAGATAAGTAAGGAGTCTATTATGGTAAAGAAGAATAAATTACATTTGATGAAAAAATTTTATCATATATTTATAATAGTATTTTCTTTTGCTATGGTTTATCCCTTGTTATGGATGGTTATGGGTTCTTTTAAGGAAAAAAGTGAGATAGTTGCAAATGCTGAGAAACTTTTTCCTAAGAATTTTATTTTTACAAATTATATTAATGGTTGGAAAGGATTTGCCGGTTATAGTTTTTCTCTATTTTTTGAAAATTCATTTTTCATATCAGTATTGGCAACTGTTGGAGCTGTAATATCATCAGCAATAATAGCTTATGGCTTTGCAAGATGTAAATTTAAATTTAAAAGTTTATGGTTTAGTCTTATGTTACTTTCTATGATGTTGCCATTTCAGATAATTATGATACCACAATATATTTTATTTAATAAGTTAGGCTGGGTTGGAACATATCTTCCATTAATAGTACCATATTTTTTTGGACAGGGATTTTTTATCTTTTTAAATATACAATTTATTAAAGGGATTCCGTCAGATTTAGATGAGGCGGCCAGAATGGATGGATGTAGCATTTATGGTATTTTTTTTAGAATAATATTGCCACTCCTTAAACCGCCTCTAGTAACTACTGCAATTTTTTCTTTTATGTGGAGGTGGGACGAATTTTTAGCACCACTTATTTATTTAAGTAACCCACAAAAGTATCCGGTAAGTTATGCTTTGAAAATGTTTTCAGACCCTACTTCCGGTTCTGACTGGGGGGCTATGTTTGCCATGGCAACTCTTTCTTTGATACCTATATTTATAATTTTTATTTCTTTACAGAAATATCTTGTTGAGGGAATTGCATCAACCGGTATAAAATCTTGAGTTTACATTTTTGAGTAAAATTTTAATAAAGGAGTTTAAAGATATGGAATATAGACCTGAAATGTATGGGGCAATAGCTGACGGAATAAATTATGATACAAAAGCTATACAAAAGGCAGTTGATGTATGTTATGAAAGTGGTGGAGGAAAGGTAATTCTTGGAAAAGGCATTTATTTATCAGGTTCATTAATTTTAAAATCAAATGTTGAGCTTTATGTAGAAAAAGGCTCTATTTTAAAAGCCTCCTCAAATTTAGAAGACTATTATAAACCTAATAGTGGACTTAAGGACGGAGAGGGAGTAGGAACACCTGTAACTTTAAAGCCCTCTTATGCATTTATATATGCAAAAGATTCAGATTTTTTAACTATTTCAGGAGGAGGCATTATAGACGGAAATTGCTATGCCTTTGTGGAAAGAGTAGATGAAGATTTTGTTACAGGAAATTTTTATCCTCGTCCTACACTTATCTATATTGAACATAGTAATCATATAAGCATTACCAATATAACCTTAAGAAACTCTCCATTTTGGACACTTCATCCAGCAGGTTGTAATGATGTACAAATCTCTAATATTAGAATATTGAATCCTCTTGATGTTGCAAATTCAGACGGAATAGATCCTGATCATTCTTCAAATGTACGCATTACAGGTTGTCATGTTGAATGTTCAGATGATGCCATATGCCTTAAGGCAACAGCAGGAAATATGGAGTATCAAGATACAGAAAATATAATTATTTCAGAATGTACTTTACGCAGTTCCTCTGCTGCTTTAAAGATAGGAACAGAGGGAGCAGGTAATTTTAGAAATATTATGGTACATGATTGTATAGTATACTCATCAAATAGAGGAATCTCTATACAGATTAGAGATAGTGGAAATGTAAAAGATATTAGTTTTAGAAATATAAACATTGAAACAAAGAGATTTTCAAAACATTGGTGGGGAAGTGCAGAACCCATAGCAATTACTTCTTTTAATAGGGATGAGAATACAGTTTCAGGAAATATAAGTAATGTGGTATTTGAAAATATAAATTGTAACTCTGAAAATGGAATTTTAGTTGCTTGTGATAAAATTGGAAAAATAGACAATATTAAATTCAATAAAATAAAACTAAAAATTTCATCAAAGACAAATAAGAAAAAGGGAGTATATGATTTACGACCGGGAATAAATACTGGCATTATAGAAGATAAAATACAAAATTTCATGGTAAAAAATGCAGTAAGGATTCAAAAATCTGAATGTGAAATGTTGCAGTAATTTTTTTATGAGAGTAAAGATTATAAGTGGAAAATATGAATAGAGAAATTATAATAAAAAAGTTAGATTTGGTCATTGATAAGCTTTTAAATTTAGATGAACCAGATAATAAAGAGGAATTAAAAAAAGGCGGAGAAAGCAGGGGATTTTTTAAACGTGATTTTGGGTTTAAAGAATGGGATTGGCCTCAAGGCGTAGGTATGTATGGACTTTTTAAGGCTGTAAAGCAATTAAAGAGAGAGCATTATAAATCATTTATGTTTAATTGGTATAAAAATAATATAAAATTAGGTCTTGGTTCTAAGAATATAAATACTACTGCCCCTTTATTGGCACTTGTGATGTTAAATGAAGAATATGCAGATAAAGAATTTGAAAATCTCACATTGGACTGGGCAGATTGGCTTATGAATGGACTCCCTAGAACTAGAGAAAATGGATTTCAACATGTTACTAGTGCAAATGGAGATAAATTTGGAGTTAGACTTAATGAAAATGAACTTTGGATAGATACTATTTTTATGAGTATACTTTTTTTAAACAAAATGGGTAATAAATACAATAATAAAAAATGGATTGAAGAAGGGATTCATCAGGTACTTATTCATATTAAATATCTTTATGACAAGAAAAATGGTTTATTTTTTCATGGGTGGACTTTTAATAAAATGAATAATTTCGGAGAGGTGTTTTGGTGTAGGGGAAATGGATGGTTTAGTCTAGGTATTTTGGATTATATTGAGATGTTTGAGGGAAAAATGGATTTTGGAATTAAAACTTTTCTATTTGATACTTTTAAGGCACAAATGAAATGTCTGAAAGCTTTACAGAGTGAAAGTGGATTATGGCATACAGTACTTGATGATAAGGAAAGTTATGAAGAGGTTTCAGGTTCAGCAGCCATACTTGCCGGTATGATAAAAGGCGTACAATTAGGTATTTTAGAAGATGAATATATTGAAAATGTAAAAAAAGGTATAGATGCAATTTTAAAAAATATTGATGAAGAGGGTATTGTCAAGAATGTTTCTGGAGGAACTGGAATGGGTCATAATAAGGAACATTATAAAAATATACTAATAGCTCCTATGGCATATGGGCAATCGCTTACAATCATAGCATTAGTAAAAGCTCTTGAGATTTTATATTAGTTACCGAATATAGTCTAACAAAAATCCCTTGAAATTAAGGAAAAAACTTCCTAATCTCAAGGGAATTAAAAGTGCGGATGACAGGACTTGAACCTGCACGGTCGCCCACGAGAACCTAAATCTCGCGTGTCTGCCAATTCCACCACATCCGCATAAAAAAACTGGGCTAGCTGGATTCGAACCAGCGATGCAGGAGTCAAAGTCCTGTGCCTTACCGCTTGGCGATAGCCCAATAATATATTAAAAGGGTGGATAATGGGACTCGAACCCACGACCTTCAGAGCCACAATCTGACGCGCTAACCAACTGTGCTATATCCACCATAATAAATATCTCTAAGACCAAATAAAATAGAAATACTTTGAATTAATTTGATTAATTCAAAGAACATCAATTTGATTTTGTTTTTATTATGAATTATGATATAAAGCAGGTGATGGGAATCGAACCCACGTTTTCAGCTTGGAAGGCTAATGTTCTACCATTGAACCACACCTGCATAAATGAGCCTGAAGGGATTTGAACCCCTGACCCTCGGCTTAGAAGGCCGATGCTCTATCCAGCTGAGCTACAGACTCATTAAGCTGCACTAATTAACAGCTAAAATCGGGGTGACAGGATTCGAACCTGCGACCCTCTGGTCCCAAACCAGATACTCTAGCCAAACTGAGCCACACCCCGATTGAAAACGTCAATCACAGACGCATAAAGGATTATAACTTATAGAGTTTTGTTTGTCAACTACTTTTTCGCAATATATACTATAATTTAGTAAAAAAATTTTTAGTATACGATTTCATAGTAGAATTTCATGGGTTATAATGTGGCTAAGAGTAGGCTTATAGTGGGAAAATATCAGCATTAATTTTACAGTTTGCTAGTTTTGTTAGATATAGTGTAGGCAATTATAGATTAGAGTAAACTAGAATGTGAGGTATCACAATGAAAAATATAAATATACATAATTTACCATATATGTTTAGTGTATCTATATTTCGTGTATTTTGCTTTATGTTGTATATAGTAGCTATAATATATGGAATTATTGATATTAGTAATGGGATATATTTTGGAGGAGTTATGTTATTGTTATGTATGTTATATCTATTCATAGTAGCACCTCCATGGCGTATGAATGCAATGTATATAGGAAATGGTTATATAGAGGTGCATATCATGGGAGAGAATATTTATTATAAAAATTATATTATTAGGTAATTGCGAAACTCTCTGAGCTCGTTCGCAATCCTTATTGCATACAAGGATGAAATTGTGCAAAACATAAATTTTAAGCTGAAAAGTTGATAGTTGCAAGATTTAGGCGCACTTTAATAAGCATAGTGATTATATAAAGTTGATAAGTCCTAAGCAATTAAAGATTTTAAACTTCGGATATGTTGTTGGTTGATTTTATCAGCAACAACAACAGTTAATAACTGAGATATATCGGCTAGCAGTAAATCGGAATACAGTGTTTTTTCATTTGTTGTTTTCCGTTTGGCAATGCAGAAACTATCCTTAAAGTGGTTGATTGATTTTTCAACATTTACCCTGATCTTATATGTTTCATCCCACTCTTTAGAACCTCTTTCTATTCCGGGATAAACTCTGAGATTTTTTTTCAGGATAAACATAAATCATTCTACCGCAGGAAGAAGTTGTACAAGGATTTTCACAGTGACAGACACGTCGTTTGGATTTGTCTTGTCGGTTGTATTCCAATTTCATTTTGGGACATACGAACTTCATTGTAGGCAGCTTGCTCTTTAAATGAGATTTACTTCCTTCTTGTTTCATTGGAAGTGAAGAATCATGAGGACAACAGGGAATCCCATTTTTGTCAGATTCAAAAATATCTTTACAATCTTCAAAAATATCTGCCAAAGAAAGTTGTTTTTGTGATATCATAGTAATGTCTCCTTTCGGGATGTGGTTTATGGTTTTGTTCAACTCAATTATATCACAAACCGAGAGGAGATTTTTATATTCAGAAGCAAAAAAGTGCCGTATTTATACGGCTTTGGGCGTTTCGCAAACGCCTATTTATAAGGATATAAGATAGGAGGAGTTATGTTAAAACATATAGTTATGTGGAATATAAATGAGGAAGTTTTAGACAAGGAGAGTTTAAAAGAGAAAATAAAGAGTGAGCTTGAGGTACTTAAAAAAGAAATTCCCCAGATACAGTCTATAAAGCTTATTACAAAGCTTGAAGACAGCAGTACACATGATATTGCACTTATATCAGAGTTTTTAAATAAGGAAGATTTAAAAACTTATGCAAATCATCCTAAACATGTGAAGGTAGGAAAAGAACTTATAGCTCCATATTGTAAAAATAGATGTTGTATTGATTTCTTTGAGTAAGATGTATTATTAATTATTTAAAGAGCTGTTGTAAAACGACAAAGTTGTATTTATTCATTATTAAATGGGACTTGTCCCCCCCCATGGGGGGACAAGTCCCATTTAGCATATAGATAGATATTTTCAGCCTCTTAAAAATATCTAATCACGTCTATTTTCCTTAGTTCTTGAAATCATATCTTCCATCATTTCAGGGTTTATAGCACCACTTGCATATCCAAAAATATTACCATCTGTATTAATCATAAATGTAGTAGGAAATGCCTGTATACCATATTCAAAGAAAGATTGAGCTGTATCGTCCATTACTACCGGATAGGTATATCCATTATCTGAAAGGAATTTTGAAATTCCCTCTATATCTTTTTCATTTCCCATATTAGGAGCAGCAATTCCAAGTACAATCACATCGCCTTTATTTTCGCCGTATTTCTCATATAAAGCTTGAATATCCGGCATTTCTGCTCTACAAGGAGGACACCATGTAGCCCAAAAGTTTAGAAATACAACTTTTCCTTTGTAATCAGATAACTTGTGAATATTACCGTTTTGGTCTTTAAGCACAAAGTCTGTTGCAGGAAAAACTTGAGGTTGTGCTTGAGTTTCTGTTTTTGAAGTATCAGTATCTTTATGTGTTGTAGCTGTTTGATTTCTTTCTTTACTTTCAGCGGCAGAAGTACTTTCAGCATTTTCTGCTTTACTTTCATTTTTTGCAACTTCTGTAGTTTCTTGAACAGTTTCATTAGTAGTTTCCTTAGTAGACTCATCTGCAGTCTTATTATTTGAAAGACCTGTTTTTGCAACAGAGGTAAATGTTAGTATTCCCATAAATATGAGAAGAACACCTCCAAGTTTTGCTGTATACTTAAGTAAATTCATTCTTGTTCTAAAGAAGTTAAGCACTTCAGCAGTGAAGATTCCTGTTATAAGGAATGGAATTATAAATCCAAGTATATAAACAGTTATAAGGAAGAATCCTGTTGCAGAACTTTGTGAAGATGCTGCCATTGAAAGCACTGAGGTCATACTTGGGCCAAGGCAAGGAGTCCAAGCAAAGCTAAAGGTAAAGCCTAATATAAATGCTGAAACAGGGCTTGAACTTATCTTATTAATATCAAGTGGTAATCTTCTTTCTCTTTCAATTCCTAAAATACGTTTAAATACTCCTAATTGATAAAGTCCAAAAAATAACATTAACAATGAACTTATAATTGCAAGTATATTTTTATGCTTAGTTAGAATACTTCCTAAACTTGTGAACACAAAGCCAAGTAAATAAAAAGTAGTGCTTATACCAAGTATAAAGCTTAAAGTATTTATAAATGTTTTTCCTCTAGGATATGTAACTTCTCCATTTGAGTTTGTGCTGTTACTTCCTGCAAAAAAACCTAGATAAACAGGTAATAGAGGTAGTACACAAGGGGATAAAAAGCTTAATATACCTTGTAAAAAAACAGTAAGTGCTGAAATATCAGTACCAAAATTAAATGCCATTTTCATTCTCCTTAAATATCTTTTTTTCTATATTTGCTATGCTTAGCTGAGATAATTTCTCTTTGCATACATTATCAAGTGATAACACAATGTCATCAAATATATCTGCCATTCCGGAGGATATAAGACATTCCAAGGAATGGTTTCCACTTCTCCATTTTACATCTACAAATTTAGTTGACAGAGCCTGTGAAACTGTCAGTAAGGAGATATCCTCAAGATTTTCATTATATAAATAACCTCCCTCTGTCCCCTCCTTAGTAGATATAAGTTCTGCCTTATTTAGTTTTGACATAACCTTTCTTATGCGAGCAGAATTAGTACATACATTTTTTGCAAGTTCTTCACTTGAAATTTTAGCCTTTTTGTGTTTCAAATAGACTAGAGCATGAACTGCAACAACAAAATCACTGTTCATAAAAATCTCCTACTTTTATGATTAATAACAAGAGGGCAAAATTAAATTGTTATCAAATGTATATTAAATGATTACAGTTTAACTGTCAAGTGTTTTTAATTTTGTTTTTCATTGAAAAAGTTTGCTTTACAGATAAATAAAGCTATTGTATGATTTGATTAAGTTGCAAGTGTAGACAAATAGAAGAATGAGGAAAGCATGAAAAATATATTAGGAATAATAGCTGAATATAATCCATATCATAATGGTCATAGATACCAAATGGAGGAGGCAGGTATTATTGCAAAGGCAGATTATGTAGTGGCACTTATAAGTGGTCATTTTGTGCAAAGGGGAGAACCTGCGATTTATGATACCTATACTAGAGCAGAAATGGCACTTTTATCAGGTGCTGACGCTGTATTTGAGATACCTGTACCTTTTTCAACTTCAAGTGCTGAAGATTTTGCATCTTATGGAGTGGCTTTATTAAGTTCACTTGGAATACAAAACTTTTCTTTTGGAACTGAAAATGCCTCAGTAGGAGAGCTTTTTAAAATTGCAGAGATTTTAGTAAATGAAACAGACAGCTTTAAGTCTGTTTTAAAGGAAATGCTTATACTTGGAAATACCTACCCACAAGCTAGAATGTCTGCTGTAATAAATGAGTTAAGGCGTAATGGGGCAGGAGATATTGAGATAACAAGAGCAAAGGAACTTTTATCAAGCCCTAATAATATTTTGGGCATTGAATATATGAAAGCAAAATATATTTTTAGAACCCCTATAAAAGCATTTGCAATCCCAAGGAGAGGTTCAGGCTATCATGACAAAGAGATGAACCTAAGTTTTGCCTCTGCAACAGGAATTAGAAATCATATATTTTCCTCAGGCAATCTAAGAGCAATACAAAATTATGTACCGAATGCTGTATTTGATTTAATGCTTGAAAAAGGAACTGTATCTGCTGATGATATAACAGGAATAATTTTAAGAAGAGTATTAAATCTAATTCATGATAATGTTGATTTAGAGGAATTTTCAGATGTTTCTGCTGATTTGGCAAGGAGAATAATTACAAGTATAAAATCAATGTCAAGTTATGAGGAACTTGTAAATTTGATTAAAACAAAACATTATACTTATACTAGAGTTTCAAGGGCTTTGTGTCATGTACTGCTTGGAATAAAAGAAAAAGACATGAATTACTACAAAGAGGGCAGAATAGCACCTTATGCAAGGCTTATAGGTTTTAGGAGAGAGTCGGCAGAACTTTTATCACAGTTAAAGTTTACTTCTTCAGTTCCTATTATTAGTAAAATGGCTGATGCAAGTGAGATACTTTCAGACAAACCTGCTGCACTTGCACTTTTAATGGAAGAGGCACATGCAGCCGAAATATATAATTCAATTTATTTTGACAAATATAAGATAGAATTACCTAATTTGTATACAAGGCAGATAGTTATAGTGTAATTAGAGAATAACTTAGTACAATAGCACAAATATAAAACTCTTATATAATTTATAATTGCTATAAATATAGTATTAATGTATACAAATTAATACTTATAATTAAATTTATGCAACTTGAATTAGATTTTACACAATTTAAACTCTTAAAATTACATTGACAAGTTATTTTTGACAACATATAATCCTAGTATATTTAAGGAAAAATGTAATCGATTTAATATAAGTTGAGTTTATAAAGGAACAATTAGACGGAATTAAAAAGCAAGCCGAAGATTTCTTAAAGTTCATCTAATATATTGGGGCTTGCGTTAAAGACGCTAGGACAGAAATTTCAGATTTCTCATTTAATATTTCCTATCTGGGGACTCCTCGCCAATGGCGAGGAGTCCCTATTTTGTAATATGCCAATAGACTTTTAAGTAATTACTATAAATAGATTTGTTAAAAAATATCTTTATATATGTGATTTATCCTCCGTAGGGGGACAAATCACATAAGAGGAAATCTTTAAACTAGCAAATATGGCTTTTTCTATAAAAACAAAGATAGAAATAGCTGTATTATAAACTTAAACTTTTCATAATATTTTTAGATTATCAAGATATTTTCGATAAAAGTTGTTATACTTGAGAATAGTTTTGCTTGCATAAAACCAAAACATAAACTATAATACATAAAACATATAAAACCACCGACAAAATAGGGAATAAGAGAAAATGAGGAAATCAATATTAAATTTAAAAGGAATTAAGAAACATTTTGAGGACACTGATGTTTTAAAAGGCTTTAATTTAGAGGTTTATGAGGGAGAGTTTATAACTCTTTTAGGCTCTTCAGGTTGTGGAAAAACAACTACTTTACGAATAATTGCAGGGCTTGAAACTCCTGATGAGGGTAAAGTATTTTTGGCAGGAGAAGATGTTACAGAAAAAGCTGCAAACAAAAGAGATGTTAATACAGTTTTTCAAAATTATGCATTATTTCCACACATGAATGTATACAAAAATATAGCCTATGGACTTGTGATTAAAAAAGTTGACAAAAAAGAAATTAAAGAAAGAGTTACTAAAATGCTTGATTTAGTACAGTTGTCAGGTTTTGAAAAAAGAATGCCTGCTGAAATGAGTGGTGGGCAAAGGCAAAGAGTGGCAATAGCAAGGGCACTTATAAATAATCCAAAGGTACTGTTACTTGATGAACCACTTGGAGCTTTGGATTTGCAACTTCGTAGACAAATGCAGTTTGAACTTAAAAGACTTCAAAAAAGTTTGGGAACTACATTTATATACATTACACATGACCAAGAAGAGGCAATGAATATGTCAGATAGAATAATTGTAATGAGGGACGGCATTATTGACCAAGACGGAAGTCCTGACGATATATATTACTCTCCACTTACTTCTTATACTGCAAAATTTGTAGGTAATGCAAATGTTTTGCTAGGTAGTGTTAGTGAAATTTTTGAAGATTACATTTTAGTTAAAAGTAATGAGGGAAGTTTTTTTTGTAAGAAAGATAACTATCCATTAGAAAAAAATCAAAATGTAAGTGTTGCTGTCAGAGGAGAGAATATTGAAATTTTAGGTACAGAATCTAAAATAGAAAAAAAAGAGGGAAATTTACTAGGAGAAATTATAGAAAAAAGTTATGTAGGTGGAATGCTTAGGATTGTTGTAAGACTTTTTAGTGATGAGGAAATAGTCATAAGTAGGCATGGCTTTACATTTCCATACAATTTAGGAGAAAAGGTATATATAAGTTGGAAACCTGAGCATGGAATAATGGTAGATAGGAGAAAAGATGAAAAAAAATAATTGGTATCTATGTTTGATTCCACTATATCTATTTACATTATTATTTATACTAGGACCTCTTGTATATATGTTTGTGCTTAGTTTTGCAACTAGAAATAGAGATTTTGGAATAGTTTGGGGATTTTCACTTGAAAATTTTATAAAGATGTTTGATCCGATATATGTAAATTCTTATATACAGTCATTTAAGGTAGCATTTTCAACAACTATTTTAGTGGCTCTTATAGGCTATCCTTTTGGGTATATTATGGCGAAAATGTCAAAAAGGGGACAGAGAATACTTATGCTTTTGATAATGATACCCTTTTGGACAAGCTCACTTATAAGAATCTATGGTTGGATTATAATTTTACAGGTTAAAGGAATTGTAAATACAATTCTTTTAGGTCTAGGCATTATTTCAGAACCACTTAAAATACTTTATTCATATCCTGCTGTTTTAATTGGAATGGTTTATGCATTACTTCCATTTATGATACTTTCAGTATATTCAAGTGTTGAGAAAATGGATTGGTCGCTTGTAGAGGCGGCAAAGGATTTAGGAGCAAGTCCATTTCATGCATTTATGACAATAACTCTTAAATTAACCTTACCGGGGCTTTTATCAGGGGTAATTTTAACATTTATACCGTCTATGGGATTATTTTTTATAAGTGATATATTAGGTGGAAATAAGATTGTGTTAGTAGGTTCACTTATCCAAGACCAACTTACAAGGTCAGGAAATTGGCCTTTTGCAGCGGCACTTTCTCTAGTGCTTATGATATTTACAAGTCTTATGATATATATTTATAGAAGTGTAACCCATGTAAAGGATTTGGAGGGAGTATTTTAGATGAAAAAAATAAAATGGTCAATGTTATATATTGTAATTATACTTTTTATAACCTATCTTCCTCTATTTTTAGTAGTTTTGTTTTCATTTAATGAGTCAAAACTTACAGTTGAATTTACAAGTTTTTCATTAAAATGGTATAAGCAATTATTTTCAAATGGAGAATTAAGGGAGGCATTAATCAATTCTCTAATACTTGGAGGAGTGAGTGTTTTAGTTTCAGCTGTTATAGGCACTCTAGGAGCAATAGGCTTAGTAAGAGCCAATTTTAAGTTTAAGGGTATATTTGAATACCTTACCAATGTTCCTATAATGGTACCTGAAATAATACTTGGAATGGTATTTATGGCATTTTTTTCACTTATAAAATTACCATTTGGAATGGTTACATTAGTAATTGCACACACAAGTTTTTGTATTCCATATATACTTATGACTGTTAGAGCAAGGCTTGTAAGCATTGATAAGTCTTTGGAAGAGGCAGCTTATGATTTAGGAGCATCACAAAAAAGGATATTTTTTGATATAACAGTACCACTTATAATGCCTGCGATAATTTCAGGTTGTATACTTGCATTTGCAATGTCATTTGATGATGTGGTTATAAGCATTTTTGTAAATAGCCCAAAGTCAAATACATTACCTATAAAAATCTATACACAACTTAAAACAGGAGTTACACCTGAAATAAATGCTTTATGTACTGTTATTTTGATAGTTGTTATATTTATATTAGTTTTTGGAGAGATTTTGGTTACCAAAAAAGATAAGCAAAATCTTATGTAAAAAAATATATCAAAGGAGGAGTTTTATGAAAAAGATATTAGCAACTTTAAGTTTAGCATTACTTACATTTTCACTTACTGCTTGTGGAGGAAACTCTGCAAAAACTTCAGAAAATAAGGAGTTAGTACTATTTACATGGGAAAATATGTTTCCGAAAGATGTACTTGAAGATTTTACAAAAGAAACAGGAATTAAAATTGTTTATTCAAATTTTGATACAGATGAAACAATGCTTGAGAAATTAAAGCAAGCACAGGGTGGAACTTATGACCTTGTAATTGCAGATGACTATATTATAGAGCAGGCTGTAAAGGCAAATTTAGTTAAGGAAATAGATAAAAATGCAGTAATTAATTTTAAAAATATAAATCCTATTTATCAAGGTCAGTTCTATGACCCTGATAATAAGTATACAGTTCCTTATGGTGCAGGTATACCACTTATTGTTTATAATCCAAAGGAAGTGAATATTGAAATAGATGAATATAAGGATTTATGGGATTCATCTTTAAAAGGAAGTATTGCACTTACAGCAAATTATAGAGTTATAAATGGTATTACACTTTTATCAATGGGTAAATCTATGAATGAGGAAGATGTAAATGTTATAAATGAGGCAGGTAAAAAACTCTTAGAACTTGCTCCAAATGTAAGGCTTATACAAGATGATAATACCCAAAATTCACTATTAAATGGAGAGGCAAAAGTTGCATTTTTATATACTTCTCAAGTTAATCAGGCATTAGCACAAAATCCTGACCTTAAGGCTGTTTATCCTAAAGAGGGGCTTGGTTTTGGAATAATGGGAGCATTTATACCAAGTAAAGCTCCAAATATAGATGCGGCAAATAAGTTTTTAAATTATATTTTACAACCTGAAGTATCAGCTAAATGTTCAAACTTTATAGGATATTACTCTACAAATAAAGAGGCTGATTCCTTGGTTAATCCGAATTTAGTAGTTCCTGATTCTGTTAAGAGTGGAGAGATTATACAAAATGTAAGCATAGAGGCAGATGAGGCCTACAATAAAAATTGGACTGAGTTTAAATCTGCAACTGAATAGTATAAATAGGGGGTGTCCACTATCTTAGTGGACACCCCCTATACTTACTCTTTGAGATTAGTTAAATTTACGTTTTCTAGCAGCTTCTGACTTCTTTTTACGTCTTACACTTGGCTTTTCGTAATGTTCTCTTTTACGAATTTCCTGCTGAATACCTGCCTTAGCACAATTTCTTTTAAATCTTCTAAGTGCACTGTCAAGACTTTCGTTCTCTTTAACAATCACGTTTGACATCGAATCCAACCCCCCTTCAATCGTGAAGTATAAATCTTACTAATTATAGTTTATAACAACCCATAAAGTCAACATATTTTCTGAAAAAGTTTAAAATAAAATTTTAAAAAATTAAGTAGGAAATCTTATCGAATGATAAGTCTTAAAGGGCAAAAAACTATTTATTGAAAATTATTATAATTTGTAAAATAAAGTTAAAGCGAATAGATAATATATGTTATAAAATAAAAGAAATATTATTCAAAGGAGAGGCTTATGGGAGATTTTAAAGATAGATTTAAATCAGAAATAATTTTTTATTTAGTTATAATATTAGACTTTTATTTGCTTGGTCATTTTGTAATGGATACAGGAAGTGGAATGTTTATACTATTAATAGTTGTTCCTGTCATTTGTTTAATAACATCAATTATATATGGCTTGCTTATAGGCTTTAGATTATATTTTTCAATAATAGTAGGAATACTTTTTATACCTACTATATTTATATATTATAATGAATCTGCGTGGGTCTATGCAGTAGCATATGCCATAATAAGTTTCATAGGTCAAGCATTGGGTATTATAATGTCTTTAACAAATAAGAAATAATTTACTTTAGGAACTAATAGTGCAAATCTTTTACGATTGCTTAATAGATAGAAATGTTTTATAATATAGCAGGACAATTAGCGTTTTTTAAATGGAGGTAATTATGTCAGAAAAATACCGTTTGACAAGAAAAAGGAGAAAAAAGAATAATAAAGTAGCTGAAGTTCTGCTTACAACGTTAGTTTTGTTATTAATAGCAGGTGTTTCTTTTGGAGTATTTACACTTATAAAGGTTTTTAAAGGAGGTAGTGGGCAAAATATTATATCAACAAATAAGACTAAAACTACTACCGAGGCGACCACTGAAGAAACAACTCAGTCGGTAGAAACAAAAATAGATAATCTTTTAACTTCAGCAAAGAAACTTGCTGCAAGCTATGATTATGATGCAGCAATTAATATGCTAAAAGAGGATTCAGAGCTTGCAACCAATGAAAAAATAACTTCAGCAATATCTGAATATGAAAATACAAAGTCAACTTTAGTAAGACAGGATATTACAAAAATTCCACATGTATTTTTTCATACTCTAATTTATGACACTTCAAAAGCATTTGACAATGATGATAGGTCAGCAGGCTATAATGAAGTTATGACTACAATAACAGAATTTAATAAAATGCTTGAGGAGATGTATAAAAGAGGTTTTGTGTTGGTAGGACTTCATGACATGGCATATGAAGTTGATGATACTGAAAATGGTGGTAAGAAAATGGTTCAAGGAGATATAATGCTCCCTGCCGGTAAGAAACCTATTGTAATGTCGCAAGATGATGTATGCTACTATGAATATATGGTAGGGGACGGATTTGCAAGTAGACTTGTTATAGGAGATGACGGGAGAGTAACCACTGAAATGGATATGGACGACGGCTCAAAAAAGGTAGGAGATTATGATTTAATTCCTATACTTAATAAGTTTATAGATGAACACCCTGATTTTTCATATAAGGGTGCAAAGGCTATAATAGCAGTTACAGGTTATAATGGTGTGTTTGGTTATAGAACTGATGCAAGCTATGAGGGTAAAAACCCTAATATTGAGGAAGATAAGGAAAAAGTAAAGGCTATTGCCAAGGCACTTAGAGATGACGGTTGGGAACTTGCCTCACATAGTTGGGGTCATAAACATTTAGGTAGAATTAAGGAGGAATTATTTCGTACAGATTGTGATAAATGGAGGGATAATGTAGAAACTCTAATAGGAAAAACAGATATTTTACTCTATCCATTTGGTACTGATGTAGCTGATTGGCATCCATATAAAGATGATAATACAAGATATATTTATCTAAGGGATTTGGGTTTTAGATATTTTTGTACAGTTGATTCAAATGAATACTGGGTTCAGCTAGGACATGATTGGTTAAGACAGGGTAGGAGAAATCTTGACGGTTATAGAATGTGGAGAGATATAACAGAGCCGAATAACCCTAAGCTTAAAGATTTGTTTGACTCAAATGAAGTATTTGATAAGGCAAGACCTACACCGGTAGGAGTTATAAGGTCATAATATTTAATAAAAATGTTGTAGTTATGGGTTGGCTTTAAGTGGTCAACCCATTATATAATTAAAGTATGTAAATAAGGAAAATGTATGGAAGTAGACATTAATATTAAAGACAGAAATAAAAAACTAGGTATATATTATATTTTAGGAGCAGCTTTTGGATTTGCACTTATGGGCTTATGTGCCAGATTAAGTGGAGATTTACCAACTTTTGAGAAAGTATTTTTTAGAAATATTGTTGCGGCATTTTTTTCAGGAGCATTAATAATAAAAGATAAAGAGTCTTTTGGTTTTGAGAAAAAGAATTTAATTCCATTAATTATAAGAGCAAGTGCAGGTACACTTGGGCTTATATGTAATTTTTATGCCATAGATAATATGAATATAGCTGACGCAAACATGCTCAATAAATTAAGCCCTTTTTTTGCAATGATTTTTAGTATTATAATAATGAAAGAAAAAGCAAAACTATTTGATTGGGTTGCAACTATTATTGCATTTTTAGGTGCATTGTTGATTGTAAAACCGGGGTTTAGCTCAACAGTAAATTTTGCAATTATAGGTGTTATGGGTGGTTTATTTGCCGGAATGGCTTATACAGCAGTTCGTTATCTTGGAAATAGAGGAATGAACAGCAATCTTATAGTATTTTATTTTTCAGCATTTTCAACAGTAGCAACCTTACCTTTACTAATTATGAACTTTAGACCTATGAGTTTAAGGCAGTTTCTTATCTTATTGCTTGCAGGCTTTTGGGGAATGGTAGGTCAGTTTTGCGTTACTAGAGCATATAAGTATGCAAGGGCAAAGGAAATAAGTGTGTTTGATTATACACAGGTTGTATTTTCGGCAATTTTAGGCTTTTTATTTTTGGGACAACTTCCTGATATATATAGTTATATAGGCTATACCATAGTCATTGGCATAGCAATAGTAAGGTGGCATATAAACTTGAAATCAGCGTAAACATCTATTAGGAGAAAATATGAGAATTTTAGTTGTTGAAGATGAGAAAGACTTGAATAATGTAATATGTAAAATTCTTAAAAAAGAAAATTATATTGTAGATGCTGTATTTGACGGAGAAGAGGCGATTTCCTATATAGACGTCTATTCGTACGAAGTGATTTTACTTGATATTATGATTCCGAAGTTAAATGGTTACAAGGTATTAGAACATGTGAAAAAGACAAACATTAATACTAAGGTCATTTTCATTACTGCAAAGGATAGTTTGGAAGATAAGATTTTAGGTCTTGATATGGGAGCTGAGGACTATTTAGTTAAGCCTTTTGAATTTGGCGAACTCCTTGCAAGAATAAGAGTGTGTCTTAGAAAGCTTTCAGGTAGCAATACAAATATTCTTAAAATAAAAAATTTGGAGCTAAATATTACAGGTAAGACTGTTACAGTGAAAAATAAAAAGATAGATTTAACTGCAAAGGAGTATGAAATACTTTATTATTTAATGCTTAATAAAGGAAAAATTCTTTCAAGAGAGCAGATTATTGAGGGAGTTTACGGTATTGACTATGAGGGAGTTTCAAATACAGTTGATGTCCTTATTAAAAATATAAGAAAAAAACTTGATGTCAATGAAAATGGACAAGTCTACATTCAAACAAAACGAGGTTTAGGCTATGTCATTAATGAATAGTTTACGAAATATTTCTGTCAAAAAAAGAATTACACTTTGGTATACAATATTCTTATTTACCATATTAGCCCTTGTGTTAATGTTTTTATATTACTTTTCAGAAAACTTCATGTTTAATAACACTAAAGTAAACTTAAGAAATACCACTAAGAAAGTTATTGAAGAATACATTGAAGATAATAATTTTACCTCTTTTGAGAATGGAGTTTACTTTTCAAAATATGATTCAAAAAAGAAATTTATACTTGGTAGAATGTTGTTTTTGGGTAATGAAGATTTCATTGACAAAGGCGAAAGAACTGTCTCACAAGAAACAGGTAGCTTTATGTACATTGACAATTACATAAAAAATACTGATGAGTGGATAAGAGGGGCAATCTCAATTCAATATGATGAATTATATATGAAAAGCTTTTTAAGAAATATAATTATAATATTTTCGGTTTCAATTATAGTGATAGCTGTTGGTGGATTTCTAATAACTAGAGATGCCTTTAAACCTATTAAGAAAATGATTACTATTGCAAATGACATTTCCCAAAATATGGATTTGTCAAAAAGAATAAATATTGATAAGGGAAAAGATGAATTTAATCAGTTTGCGTTGGTTTTAAATCGCATGCTTAATGAAGTAGAAAAGTCCTATAAAAGAGAAAAACAATTTACTTCAGATGTTTCACATGAACTTAGAACCCCACTATCAGTTATTTTAGCAGAGGCAGAATACATTAACCATTATAATCTTACAAAAGAAGAAATGAAAGAGTCCGTTGAAGTTATTGAAAGACAAAGTAAGCAAATGACTCAACTTGTTAATTCCTTGCTTGAGATTTCACGACTTGACAATATGAAAATGATAGAAAAAAGTAAGTATAATCTTTCAAAATCATTCTTAACTAGACTATCAGATAACAGACTTATAATTGAAAATGCAGGAAAAAAATTAAATGTTGATATTGAAGATAATATTTTTTACTTTGGTAATGAAAGTTTAATGAATCGAGTTATTGATAATATTTTGTCTAATGCAATAAGATTTGCAAGAAATGATATAAGCGTAACTATGTATAAAGATGAAAGTATATGTATAAGTATAAAAGATGACGGTATTGGAATAAAAAAAGAAGAACTTTATAAGATTTGGGAGAGATTTTATCAAAGTGATGTTTCTAGGGCAAGGTCAGATTATAAAGGAGCAGGTCTTGGACTATCTTATGTAAGTTCTATTTTAAAAATGCATGATGCTAAGGTAGAGGTTAAAAGTGAGTATGGAAAATATGCTGAATTTATAATATATCTTTGATATTCATTTTGCGTTCATGTAAGTGTATTAATATATGCTCACAAACAACAAAAGGAGATCGATATGGAAAAGAAAAAAATAATTATAGGAGCAACTGCAATAGTTCTTGGAGCATTAATAGTAGGTACAGGCATTTCAAAAGCAAATTCATTTTTTAATCATTCAAAAAAGAGAAATACAGATTCTACAATAAGCCAAGATGAGGTTAAAAAGATAGTAACTGATTATACAGGAATCTCAGACCTTGTGTTTGAAAAAATCGAAATTGATTCAGAAAAGAATATAACTTATTATGAAGTTGATTCTTATAAAGATAACATGGAATATGATTTTGATATAAATGCTGTTACAGGCGAGATTCTCTCATCAAAGATTGAAAAAATGAAAAGCTATAATAAAAATAATGTAAGCGAAAGTACTCAAAATACCACTCAAGCTACACAAGAAACTACGGTAAAAATGGAAGTAAACACACAACCAACTCAAACACAACAAGTTCAAACAGAGGTACAAACTCAGACACAAGCACAACAGGCTCAAACTCAGGCACAACCAACACAAGGTTCAGAAAATCTTTTATCTGAAAGCCAAATAAAAGGTATTGTTGCTAAAGCATTAAATACAGAAAATCTTGTGTATCAGAAAATTGAGCTTTCAAGAGATGATGACTATAATATGCAGTATGTATATGATATTGAGGTTATCGCAAATGGAAGTACTGAATATGAACTTGATATAAATGCTGTTACAGGCGAGATTTTAAAGAGTAAAGTCGATGATTAGTATATAGTTACTCATTATTGGGGCTTTCGTAAAACTAATTTTTATCAATAGTATTATATTTGTTATTCGCTATTGTAAATACATCATTGTGGAGCTGTTGCAAAATTAATTTTCATTAGTAACTATGTTTTCCGTACAGATACAGAGAAAACTATATTTGCTAATTTAAAGACTTTCTATTATATAATTTGTCCCCCTACGGGGGACAAATTACACAGAACAACCATTATTTTGGCTTATCTTCTTTAGATAAAGATTCGCATATTTGTTCTATTATATGCTTTTTAATATATACATCAAATGCTAACTCACATACAAATGCAAAAAGTATAAGATATTCTCTATTTTCCTTTGATGCCTTTGAAAATGCAACATCTACTTTTTTTCTCTTTTTAAATAAATCTCTTTGTATCTGTCTAAAACCGTCTTTTTGAAGATTTAAAATTTCACTGTAAATATCCTCTAAATTTATATCATCTAATGAATTTTTAAAATAGTTTTCTGTAAGAGGAGCAAATAAAAGCTTAGTATCACTTAAGGAAATAATATTTTTATAGTAATAAATAAAAGCCAAAAGTATGATATGATCCTTTGAGTATTTTTTCTTCTCAGGTGGGGGGAGAAGTTTACTCTTGGTGTAATTATTAATCATAGTTTTTGTGAGCGATTTATCATCATCTTTTTTACTATGCTCAAGATTTTTGTCCATAAGTGTAATAAGCTGATCCATATACAAATCTATATCAGGGATAGACTCAGCAGTCAAATAATTGAGATTATTAAGCTTTTTTATAAGGCTTAAAACCAAACGTCTGTTTTTGCTAGTTTTACTACTTTCCACAATTCCTCCTATACAAAATAAATACAAGTTTATTGGGGCGTCGCAACAGCCCAACTGAAATCCATATAACAATGTTATACATATATTATATAGTAATTAATACTATATATCAAGATTGTAAATTCACATAGTAACTTTAAGTGTTACCAAACTGATTTCTAAGAATGACAATTATTTAAAACAAAAAGCTAAGAGTATGCTATAATTAAAATGAATTGCAAAAGAAATAGGAGTATATATGGAACTAAGTACATTAAATGATAGACAAAAAGAGGCTGTTTTAACTACTGAAGGTGCTTTATTAATCCTTGCAGGTGCAGGTTCAGGAAAAACAAGAGTTTTAATCCATAGAATAGCATATTTAATAGAAGAAAAAGGCGTTTACCCTTGGAACATTTTAGCAGTAACATTTACAAATAAAGCAGCAAATGAAATGCGAGAAAGAGTGGATAAAATAGTAGGTTCAGCAGGCGAGCAGGTATGGGTGGCAACTTTTCATTCTACTTGTGTAAGAATTTTAAGAAGATATATAGATTGTATAGGCTATGAAAATAATTTTACAATTTATGATACTGATGACCAAAAAGCAGTGATGTCAAAGTTATTTAAAGAAAGAAATATAAATACTAAAATGTTTAAAGAAAGAGCTGTTCTTTCATTTATAAGTTCTTGCAAAAATGAATTTATAACTTATGAGGAGGCATTAAAAAGAGCCAATAATGTAAATGACATGAGAGAAAAGGAATATGCTAAATTATATAAGGCGTATGATGAGAATTTATATAGAAATAATGCACTTGATTTTGATGATTTGATTTTAAAAACAGTTGAGTTGTTTGAGAAAGAGCAAACTGTTTTAGACTATTATCAAGAAAGATTTAAATATATAATGATTGATGAATACCAAGATACTAACCCTGTACAGTTTAGGCTTATTGAATTATTATCACAAAAATATGGAAATATATGTGTTGTGGGAGATGATGACCAGAGTATATATAAATTTAGAGGGGCTACAATAGAGAATATCTTAGGTTTTGAAAATGTATTTGAGGGGACTAAGGTAATTAAACTTGAACAAAATTATCGTTCAATAGAAAATATATTAGATGTTGCAAATAGTGTAATCCAAAATAATTATCATAGAAAAGATAAGAAGTTGTGGACTGAGAAAAGAGGGGGAGAGAAAGTTACAATAAATTGCTATCATTCTGCAAAAGATGAGGCAATAGCTACTATTAAGGACATTTTAAGCAAGGCAAAGGTCAATAAGAATTATAATGATTTTGCAATTCTTTATAGAACAAATGCTCAGTCAAGACTTTTAGAGGAACAGTGCGTAATTTATGACATACCTTATAGATTGATTGGTGGAATAAACTTTTATCAAAGAAAAGAAATTAAAGATATACTTGCTTACATTAAAACAATAGTAAATGGTCGAGATGATATTGCATTTTTAAGAGTAATAAATACCCCAAAAAGAGGCATTGGAAATGTTAGCTTAAATAAGGTAAGTGAATATGCAGTTGAACAGGGTATAAGCCTTTTGAGAGCAAGTGCCGAAATGGCTTATACAAGCTTTAAGGGAAATGTAGCCAAGAAGTTTAGCGATTTTACAGATATGATTTATAGTTATAGAAATGAAGTACAAAAAGGCATTACTGCATTTGAGCTTATAGAAAAAATCCTTGATGAGATAAAGTATGAGGAATACCTTTTAAATGAAGAAACAGAAGATGAGGTTAAGGCAAGAATGGAAAACATCAAGGAACTTATGAATAAAGCAAAGGAATATGATGATTTAGGCATAGATAAGTTCTTGGAAGATGTGGCATTGATAGCTGATATAGACAGCCTAGACCAAGCAGATAATAGAGTAACTCTTATGACACTACATTCAGCAAAAGGACTTGAATTTCCAAATGTATATCTAACAGGAATGGAAGAGGGACTCTTTCCAAGCAATATGAGTATGAGCGAAGAACAGGGAGTAGAAGAAGAAAGACGACTATGCTATGTAGGAATAACAAGAGCAAAAGATAGGTTAACCCTAAGCTATTCCCTTTCAAGAACTCTATTCGGAGAGTATAGAGGAGCAAACCCCTCAAGGTTTTTAAAAGAAATTCCAAAGGAATTATATAATAGCAAAACAGGGCTTAAAACATTTAAAAGCTTATATTCAGATGAAGACTCAAATGGATTTGATTTTGAAGTTTCAAAGAAAAATGTTATAAAAAAAGATACTAATATACTAAACTACGGAAAGGAGTTTAAGGTAGAAAAACCAAATTCTCTCGACTATGAAGTAGGGGATAGAGTTAAACATGTTAAATTTGGAGAGGGAACTATACTAAGCATAGTTGACGGAAAAAAAGATTATGAAATAAGTATTGACTTTGATGAGTATGGCATAAAGAAGGTATTTTCTACATTTGCAAAGCTGATAAAATTATGATATAATGCACAAAGCAGTTAAGTATTATGTCGATGAGGAATCTTACTAGATTTATATAAGTATCTGGTATATTCTGACCTTTATAATGAAATATTGATTTATTGTGAAAGGAAGAAAATATGGGAAGATTTGATACAACCGGTATAGAGAGCTTTAGAAAAGATACACTTAAAGGTTTTGAAAATTTCGTAAATGCTGCAAGAGTAAATGAATTATTGAAGAAAAAAGATAGAAGAAATACACTTATAATCATTCTTTCTGTAATCGGAGCAGTAATTGCGATTGCAGGCATTGCTTTTGCACTCTATAAGTTTTTTACACCTAATTATCTCGAGGACTTTGAAGATGATTTTGAGGACGACTTCGATGATGATTATTTTGATGATGACGATGACATTGAAGAATAATGATTTGTTGCACTAAGGTTGAATTATATTTTTAAATTAATTTAATAGATTATTTAAATGCAGGGTTATCTTTGCCGGTGGCGAGGATAGCCCTGTACAATTACAAGGAATTTTTTAGGAGTAAGTAAATGAAAAAGGGAGAGATTTCAATAGGTTTAGTAAGTGAAACAAGATTTCCTGACGAGGGAATTATTTATAGAGATGACGGAAAGGTAAAAATTAAGCATTGCATTCCACATCAATTAATCGAATATATGATTACTAGGAAAAAAGAGGGAAATGCAAAAGGCAGAATGATTAGAGTTGTAGAAAAATCGCCTTTAGAAAATGTAGAAACTCCATGTATTCATTCAGGTATATGTGGTGGTTGCCTATACCAAACAGTCGGCTATGAAAATCAACTTAAAATAAAAGAAGAACAAATTTTGACTTTACTAAAAAATGCTACTAAAGATGAGTTTATTTGGGAGGGAATCAAAGCAAGCCCATTTGAGATAGGTTATAGAAATAAAATGGAATATTCATTTGGAGATGAATATAAAGACGGACCTCTAGCACTTGGAATGCATAAAAGAGGGAGTCATTATGATATAGTAACCACCGATGAATGTAAAATAGTTCATGAAGATTTTACACAGATACTTAAAACCACTTTAGAATTTTTTAGAAATAAAAACATACCATATTTTCATAAAAATACACATTTAGGCGTTTTAAGACATCTTATTATAAGGAGAAGTGTTTACAACAAAGAACTTCTTATCAATCTAGTTACTACCACCCAACTTGGCTCAGAGTTTGAAGAAGTATTAAGAGATTGGAAAGAGGAAATTTTAAAACTTGATAGTAAGATAGAGGCAAAAGTGTCAGGAATACTACATACTAAAAATGATTCTCTCGCAGATGCAGTTATAGATGAGGGAATGAGTATTTTATATGGGAACGATTTCATTGTAGAGAAATTGCTCGGCTTAGAGTTTAAAATAAGTACATTTTCATTTTTCCAAACAAACTCACTTGGAGCTGAGGTCTTGTATTCAGTAGCAGGAGAGTACATAGGAGATACTAAAGGAAAGTCAGTTTATGATTTATATTCAGGAACAGGCACAATAGCTCAATTACTCGCCAAATTTGCAGAGGAAGTATATGGAGTTGAAATAGTTGAGGAGGCAGTAGATGCAGCAAGAGAAAATGCAGTAAGAAACGGCATTTTAAATTGTAAATTTATTGCAGGGGACGTACTTAAGATAATTGATGATTTGGATAGAAAGCCTGATATTATTATTTTAGATCCTCCAAGGGACGGAGTACATCCAAAGGCACTCCCTAAAATAATTGACTTTAATGCTGAAAAAATAGTTTATATCTCATGTAAACCAAGTTCACTTGCAAGGGATATGGAGGTTTTAAATGCAGGTGGCTACCATATGGTAAAGGCGTGTGCAGTTGATATGTTTCCTTTTACGGGGAATGTGGAGACGGTAGCACTATTGTCCAAACTCGATGTCGATAAGCATATAGATGTTGAAATTAAGCTGGATGAGCTGGATTTGACAAGTGCTGAAAGCAAGGCTACTTATGCACAAATCAAAGAATATATATTAGAAAAATTCAATTTAAAGGTTTCGACACTCTATATTGCTCAGATTAAAAGGAAATGTGGTATTGAATTAAGGGAGCATTATAATAAATCAAAAAAAGAGAAACAAGTTATTCCACAATGCACACCGGAAAAAGAGGAGGCTATCATGGATGCTTTAAGGCATTTTAAAATGATTTAAAAGAAATGGAGGGTATTTATGAGATGGATAATAAAAATAATCTTGTTTCCAATTAGCTTGGCATTAAGTATCCTCACAGCATTTCTAACATTTTTACTTGCCATAGGAACAACAATACTGTATTTGCTAATGCTTATGTGTGTCGTTGTTGGAGTCGTATCATTGTTTCAAAAGGATTTTTCAATAGGTATAGAAGCATTGATAGTAGGATTCTTGTTAAGCCCATACGGAATACCGATGGTTGGAGCAGCAGTTATAGCTTTTTTACAAGGTATCAATGAAGCAATAAAATCAATCTAAATAAGAATATAGAATAACGATGATAGATATAGAGAACATAGAAAAATCTAAATAATGGGTTTGATTATTAACATCTTACAACGTTGTTTAGACTACCTAAAAATCAAATTATGTTAGGAGTTATTTTGATGGATGGAGTAAAAGAAATAATTTTGCAGACCAAGAACGTGGAATATATAAAGAGAAATTTAGGAAAAGAACAATGGATACAGGTATCCGGTCACAAAGATATGAATGGTGCAGATGCAGGATTTTGGTGTGGGTTAGTTTCGCTAAATCATATAGATGAGGTATATAATGATGTTGGGTGGGATGTTTCTGCTAACGAGCAAGGAAATCCCGGATTTGAAGGAAATGGATACGCATATCAGTATAAAGCGAATTTGCTAAAAGATGGTTTTGAATCTATTTTATATTATCGTGATTTTTATGGTGTTGAGGAAGATTATATTGAGTTATCACAGGAGTTTATCTTACTAAACAATCTTCGATATAACAAAAATAGTAAATCATATTGGGCTATGTATGAAAATGGGGAAAGTGAAGAAGCGGTTAAATATATTGATGCTACGACGATTCAAATTAAAATGAAGTTTTTACGTAATTATTCATCAGCAAAACAGATGGCAATTTTACTTTTTTTTGATATTAGAACTAAGTTCGATGGAAAAATATCTGATTTTGAGCTAGAAGAGTTTAATACCGAATCTAAAGATAAAAGTCTGTTTTATGGATTATGGGGCAGTGATATGAATTTTCCAACATATGTGTATAGTGTCTTAATGGGTAAAAAAATTCTTATGCCAGTGCCAATTGAGGAATGTGGTTATTGGCCGTATGAAAAAGAAGAAAGTTACGAGGACTTTATTATTGGTGTTGACGAGTTTGGAAAAGAGATTTTTAATACATGCAATCCGGATAAGCTAAATAATTATTTTGGGTCCAATCCAGATGCTCCTATGTATTTAACACCAGTATTTTTTAAGCGTGATGTATTACAAAAATATGTAAATAAACCTGAGTTATATGAGATTAGAGATGGATATTTGAGTTGTCAATCATTATGGGGTATTGAAATAGATAATCATCATAAAAATTGTGTAGCAGTTTATTTGGGCGATTTAGGAAGAGATTTACCTGAAAGTGAGCGTGGATACTGGAAAAGTTACAATATAGTAGGTGAAGAAGGAGTAAGCCAGGTATCTTTCCAAAGGGATTTCTGTAATATATTTACGGAGTCAAATATGGAAGAACATAAATTTCAAGTTCTTTATGGTTCTTTAATAAAGCAATGGAACACAAAATATGGCTGGGATTTATATCTGCCATTATCTGTGGAAGATCAATATAATCTAACTCAAATTAGAATTCCGTTTGGGGAAAGTCAGCCAGAATTCGATCAATTAGTTTTGTCGTTAGTTAAAGTTTTGATTGACTCACTTAATGAAGAGCGATTAATCGTTCTTGGAGATGTTCAAACTGATATTAAAGGAATAAGTAAACTTGAAAGATGGATACAATCAAACGAGGCTGTTGGATATGAAAATCATATTAAGTTTTTAAGGGATTTACAGAAGTTAAGATCTACTGGATCTGGACACAGAAAAGGTAAAGAATATAGTAAGATTTCAAATACATTTGGCTTATCAGAAAAAAGTAAAATAGATGTATTCGAAGAGGTTCTTCGAAAATCAAATGATTTCCTGAAATATATGAAAACTACGTTTTTAGATTAATTAGGAGCGTGATGTAAAGAACAAGTATGGCAAGAATTCTTCCTATATAGATACTTTATATTATGCTTTAAACTAGGGTTTGTGCAGTATTCACATCATTCATATAAATTCCAGTTTTGTAAAATAAAAAAATTCATAAAGATGGTTACCAAAGGCGATAGAGAAAAAAACTATCGTCTTTTTCTTTGCAAATTTTTAAGGAGGGAGGTGATCCTGTATGGACTTCGACTATTTCTATAACAGAGAAGCGGAAAGATTTAACTTTCTGAAACCTAAAATATTGGTAGATGGAGAAGAATTTACCGGACTTTCTGCTGAAGCCATTATCCTTTATTCCATGCTTTTGAAACGAACAGGAATGTCATTTAAGAATAACTGGATAGACAAGGAAGGCAGAGTATTCATCTATTTCACAGTTGAAGAAATCATGAAAAGAAGAAATATCTCAAAGCCTACTGCCATAAAAACATTGGACGAGTTAGACAGCAAGAAAGGGATAGGACTGATTGAAAGAGTAAGGCTTGGACTTGGTAAGCCGAATGTCGTTTATGTCAAAGACTTTATGAGCATAATAGCGGTAAAAGAAAATGACCTCTTGAAGTCAAAAAACTTAACTTCAGAAGTAAAAGATTTTAACCTCAGAAGTAAAGAAAATGAACTTCAGGAAGTTCAAAATGTTGACTCTAACTATATAGAGAATAATAAGAGTAAGTATAGTAAGAGAGAATATAGTTTTGGTGAAAACGGACTTGGAACATTTCAAAATGTCTTTTTAAAGGATGAAGATATAGGAGAATTACAAATAAAAATGGCAGGAGAGCTTGATAACTACATTGAAAGATTATCAACCTATCTTCAAAGTACCGGAAAGACATATAAAGACCATAAAGCAACAATCCTTTCTTGGTTTTATAAAGATCAGGGAAGTAAGAAAAAATCCAATATCCCTACATGGGAGGAATATAACAAAGGAGTACATCTATGAATAAGGAATTAGAAAAAGTGATGATAGAAGATGTTGAATATAGTTTTGATCCTGAAAAAGAATACATCAAAGACGGACACGCCTACTGTAAAGTGTGCCATGAAAGAAAAGACGGGAAAGCATTAGAGTTTTTCGGAAAGCAGATGATATTTAAGACTGCTTGTAAATGCGATAGAGATAGAGAAGCAAAAGAAAAAGAAAGACAGAAGCAACTTGAAATCGAGAGATTAAAAAGTAGCTGCTTCACATCCATTATTCAGTGGTCATATACCTTTGAAAACTATCAGGGAAAAGAAAATCAGAGCCTTATCATCGCAAAGAATTTTGTAAAAGATTATGAATTGATGAAAAAGGAAAATATCGGACTTCTGTTCTATGGAACAGTTGGAAGCGGAAAGACATATCTTGCCTGCTCTATTGCCAATGCACTGATTGAACAGTATCAGATAAGCGTTAAGATTAGAAACTTTGCACAGATAATCAACGAACTGCAAAAAGGCGGATTTGACCTTGATAAAAACGCATATATCGAATCCCTTGTAAACACTTCCGTTCTCATCTTAGATGATTTAGGAATTGAAAGAGATACAAGCTATGCCAAAGAGCAGGTATATAACATTGTGAATAACAGGTACTTAAAGCATAAGCCAACAATCTTTACCACAAATCTTTCATACAGCCAAATTGAAAACTGTACGGAGAGTGTGGAATACCAAAGAATTTACTCAAGAATTATTGAGATGTGTATTCCTGTGATGGTACTTGGAGAAGATTACAGAAAAGTTATTCAGGAAGAAAAATTAAAGAGGAATAAAGAAAGATTACTGACGGGAGGTGAGAGAACTTGATCAATGAAGAAATCGCACGAAAAACGCTGAATATGGAAGTGAAAGCCGGAAAAGTAACAGCAAAACTTCTTTTGACTTTACTCAAGAAATTGATGAAAGAGGCTGAGAAACTCGGAGGGCTTGAAAAGCTGGTTAATGCTAACAGAAATGAAGTGAAGCTAAAAGATATGGTTAAAAAGGGACAGCTTGAAGAAATTCCAGTAGAAGAAGCAGAGCTGAAGGAACTGAAAAAGGAACTTAATCGGTATGGAGTAAAGTTTTCGGTGATGAAAGATAAAGAAAGCGGTAAATACTCCGTATTCTTTCAGGCAAAAGACATGAAAATAATGGATAAAGCCTTTAAACACGCTCTTTCAGAATCAGAAAAGAAAACGGAAAGGAAAGAGTCCATTCACAAAAATATTGAGAAGTTCAAGGAGATGGCAAAGAACACTGTTTCTAAAGATAAAGTTAAGAATAAACAAAAGGAGCAGAGCCTATGATAGATAAGATACTAAAAGACATCAAAGGCTTATTCAAAGTGCAAGATAAGGCAAAGTTTCTAAAACATAATATTCCCTATCTTGCATTTTTCTATATTGGCAACATCTTTTCTCATCATGTAAGAGCCTATACTGGTGGCGATGTAATAGACAAAATCTTTCAAGGAATATTAGAGCTTAATACTATGAGCTTAATTCCGAGTATTCATGGGGCTGATATTTTAATGGGCGTGGGAGTAGCAGCTTTAATTAAATTTATTGTCTATACCAAAGGTAAAAACGCAAAAAAGTTCAAACAGGGTAAAGAGTATGGATCAGCACGATGGGTTGCATAATATTAACTGAACAGGAGTGATATATAGACACGAGAAAGGAGGATAATGCCATGATAGAATATCATAACAAAATCACTGCACTATACTTTCGCCTTTCAGTTGGTGATGAAGATAGAGACAGTGGCGAGAGTAATAGTATTGTCAATCAAAAAGCCTTTTTAGAAAGGTATGCAAGAGATAAAAAGCTGATAAACATTCGCCACTATATCGACGATGATGAAAGCGGTAGGTTCTTTGACCGCTGTGCCTATACACAGATGATAAGCGATGTAGAACAAGGTAAAATCGGAATTGTCATCATGAAAGATATGACAAGATGGGGAAGAGATTATCTCCAAGTAGGAAATGCGATGGAGACATTCAGAAGAAACAATGTACGCTTTATCGCCATCAACAACGGTATAGATAGCATTGACCAAAACACATTGGAATTTGCCCCCTTTATCAACATCATGTCAGAGTGGTATGCAAGAGACATCAGCAAGAAAGTAAAAACAGGAATTAAGACCAAAGGAGCAGACGGAAAGCCTGTCGCAACAGAAGCCCCATACGTCTATATCAAAGACCCTGAGAACAAAGATTATTGGATAGTTGATAAAGAAGCTGCCGAAGTTGTAAAACTCATTTTCAGGCTATTTATGGAGGGAAAAAACAGAAATCAGATAGCTGTTTACATGAAAGAAAAAGAAATACTACCCCCAACCTTTTATATGAAACAGCAAGACAGAGGAACAGCCAAAAGCAAACCCCTAAACCAAGAAAACAGATATGACTGGAACAAAGCAACCATAACACGCATACTGAAAAGACAAGAGTATTGTGGTGATGTAGTCAACTTCAAGACCGAAAAGCATTACAGAGATAAGAGAAACCATTATGTAGATAAAAGCAAATGGCAAATAACAGAAAATGTGCATGAGCCGGTAATAGATAGAATTACCTTTGAAAATGTAGAGCGTATGTTAAAAAACGCACCTGTAAAAAGACCAAACGGAGACGGAGAAATTCACGCACTTTCAGGCTTGATGTACTGTAAAGATTGCGGAACAAAAATGCACATTCGCACCATACACAAAAACGGAAAAGTACAACATGTAACCTATTGTAGCGAATATGCCAAAGGAAAAGCCAAGCACCCTAAATGCAACTCCCCACATCGTATTGATGTAGATGAAGTTATGGAAAATATTGCCGAAGTCTTACAAAAGATAGCACAGTATTCTTTAGAAAATAAAGCAGAGTTTGAAAAACTTGTAAAAGAGAGTCTTTATAAAGAGCAGACTGAGGAAGTAAAGAAAAATCAAAAGCGTATACCCCAAATCACAGACCGAATTAAGCAGATAGAAAGAGTGATGAATAAGCTTTATGAAGACAATGCACTGGGCAATATCGAAAGGGAACGCTATGAATTACTATCAAGGAAGTATGCAGAAGAATATTATACTTTGAAAGCAGAACAAGAGAAAATAGAGGAACACTTATCTGAATTTGAAAATGCCAACCAAAGAGCAAAGAACTTTATAAGACTGGCAGAAAGCTATTCAGACTTTGAAGAACTTACCTCTACCGCCATCAATGAATTTATCAGTAAAATTGTAGTGCATGAGCGAGATGTTAAAAGAGCAAAATA
>CALALP010000060.1 GCA_937925515.1 uncultured Lachnoanaerobaculum sp.
GGATTTCCTCGCCGACGGCGAGGAAATCCCCCTATTAAAATAGTGATACATGTAACTTTATGTTTGGAAATTTATTTTGCGACAGCTCTATAACAAACAATAAATAAACCAGTTGTTTTTAAGTAGAGGACAACAAAGATAGTAATAGTTGTAAAATTAGTTTTGCAGAATAAAAAGATATATAGCAATTCAATCAACTTAAACAAAAAACAATACACATATCGACAATATTATATTTGCTATCAAAAAATAAGTATCTTTAATAAGATGCTTATTTTTTTTGAAAAAAATTGATACAATAAGGGAAAGGGAAAAACCGATACAAATTAATCACTTTTAACACACATAGAAGTTAGGAGGGAATATGAAAAAAATAATAGAACAGATGACTATTGAGGAGAAATGTGCATATCTATCCGGAAAAGATGAGTGGAGTACAAGGTCTTTTAAAAGTCTTGGGATACCACCTCTACACTGTTCTGACGGCCCTAGTGGAGTAAGAAAGCAAAAAGGAGAGGGAGATCATCTTGGAATCAATCCGTCAGTACCTGCAACTTGTTTTCCTACCTCGGCTACGCTTTCAAACAGTTGGGACGAGGAATTACTTGAAAGAGTAGGCATTGGACTTGGAAAAGAGGCGGCTATTGAGGACGTAAATGTACTTCTAGGCCCCGGAATAAATATAAAAAGAAACCCACTTTGTGGCAGAAATTTTGAGTATTATTCGGAAGACCCTTACCTTAGTGGAAAACTTGCAGCGGCGATTATAAGAGGAATACAAAGTGAGAATGTAAGTGCATGCATAAAACATTATGCAGTAAATTCACAAGAACTTAGAAGAATGGCAATGAATTCTGTAATAGATGAAAGAACTCTCAGAGAAATATATTTGACTGCATTTGAGATAGCTATTAAAGAGGCAAACCCACATGCTGTAATGACAAGTTATAATGAAGTAAATGGAGAATATTCAAATGAAAATAAGCATTTACTTATGGATATACTAAGAGGAGAGTTTGGCTTTAAAGGAGCAGTTATAACTGATTGGGGAGGCTCAAATAACCATGCATTAGGTGTAAAATATGGTTCTACATTAGAGATGCCTGCTCCGGGGCTTGATAGTGCCAGAATACTGTTAAAGGCACTTAAAGACAACATTATTACGGAAGACGACATTAATAAAAGAGTCGAGGAACTTCTAAACATTACATTTATAACAAAGGATTTAAATAAAAATATAGATAAGGAAATGCTGTTTGAACAAAATCATAAACTTGCAAGGCAGGCAGCTACACAAAGTATAGTTTTACTTAAAAATGAAAATAATACATTGCCCATAAAAAAAGATAAAAAGTTGGCAATTATAGGAGATTTCGCTTTTGAACCAAGGTATCAGGGAGCAGGTTCATCTATGGTAAATGCAGTTAAAGTGGATAATGTAGAAAATATCACAGAAGAATTTGACTTTGAAGTTATAGGAATGGCAAGAGGATATTCAAGAGAAGATAAGGAGGTTGATGAAAATGTAATAAAGGAGGCAATAGACTTAGCAAAAGTAGCAGATATTGTGCTGTTTTTCTTTGGTTTAAATGAGGATAGTGAGTCAGAGGGGCTTGATAGAGAACATCTTCGCATACCTCAAAATCAAATTGACCTTATGGAAGAACTTTTTAAGGCAAATGATAACATTGTGGGGGTTATCAGTGCAGGCTCAAGTATAGAAATGCCTTGGCATCATTATTTTAAGGCAATTTTGCATGGCTATCTATTTGGTCAGGCAGGTATGGGAGCATGCTTTGATATTTTAAGTGGAAATGTAAGCCCTAGTGGAAAGCTTACTGAAACCATTATAAAGAAGTATGAAGATGTGCCTAATTTTAAATATTATCCGTCATTAGAGAGAAATTCAGAGTACAGAGAGGGGATATTTGTAGGATATAGATATTATCAAAGTGCTTTAATTCCTGTACTTTATCCATTTGGATATGGAATGAGTTATACAAGTTTTAAATATAGTAATATAAATGTTGATAAAGACAGAGTAAGTTTTGTTATAGAAAATGTAGGAGAATTTGATGCAAGCGAAATTGCACAGCTGTATATTTCATTTGAAAATGCAAAAGTATTTAGAGCAAAAAAGGAGTTAAAGGGCTTTGCAAAAGTACATTTAAATAAGGGAGAGAGTAAGGAAGTTGTCATAAAATTTGATGATAAGACTTTCAGATATTGGAATGTAAAAACGAATAAATGGGAGGTTGAAACAGGAGAATACACTGTATTAATTGGTGCAAGCTGTGAAGATATAAGACTTAGTGCAAACATTTTCATAGAGGGAACTACTGATGTAATGCCTTATGATAAAAGTAGTTTAAAAAGTTATTATAAAGCAGATATAAGAAATGTAAGTTCAGAGGAATATGAGATACTTTTAGGGAAACCTATTCCTAGTGGCAAGTGGTCAGGAGAACTTGGAATAAATGATGCCTTATGTCAAATGTATTATGCAAAAAGTCCTGTGGCAAGATACATTTTCAAAATACTACATAAGAGATTGGAAAAGGCTAAATCAAAAGGAGTTCCGGACTTAAATACATTATTCCAATATAACATGCCTTTTAGGGCTATCGGAAAAATGTGTGGAGATTTAGTATCTATGGATATGGTAAGAGAAATGGTGGTTCTTGTAAATGGGCATTTTTTCAAGGGGCTTTTTGGAATAATTAGAGAGTATTTTAGAAATAGAAAACTTAACAAAGAGTATAAGAGAAAGTATCTTACAAGGGAGGATAGCAAGTGTTAAGTAATTGGATAAAAGAACATCCTAATACCTGGGAGTTTATAAAGTTTAATGTCTTATCAAATGTTGCAACAATAGTAAACTTTGTTGTAATGTGGATTTGTACAGGATATATATTTAAGAATTTAAAAAATATACCGTTTAAAGCATTTATTTTTAATTATGAGGATAATATAGAACAAAACCTAGGGCTTGCAGGTTTTTTAAGTTTTTTAATTGCAACAACGCTTGCCCAAACTGTAAATTTTTTTGTGCAGAAGAATTTTGTATTTAAGTCAAATGCACAATTTTCAAAGGCAGTACCTAAGTATATTGTACTTGCAGCAGTCCTAGTTATAATATCGGCCGCATTACCTGCGTACACTCAAAAAATACTTAGAGATATAAATATTTCAAATGCTTTAGTTCCAACACTTGCAAATTTTATAAATATTATTGTGCAAGTGGTAATAAGTTACCCTGTTATGAAATTTATCATAATGCCAAACAAATAAATATATAGGAGGTAAATATGTTAGCTGTTAATGTTGATGATTTATTAAAGGTTTTAAAATCCGTATCGCCATATCTTATAGCAATAGGTATAGAGCTTATTGTTCTTATTGGATTATCTATTTACTTTAGGAAAATAAAACTGGAAGTATCTAAGAGAAAACTTTCAATGTCAATTTTATGGCTTATGTTTGGGCTTGTAATATTATTAAATATAAATCTTATGTTAATAGGCCCTTTAAAAACAACCATATCACTTGCAACAGGTAATGGAGTAATAACCAAAGAATCACTTGATGAGGCAAAGCTACTTGGAGAGGAAGTTGCAAAAGAGGGAATTGTGCTTTTAAAAAATGATGAAGATGTATTACCTTTAGAAAAAGGCTCTAAGCTCAATGTATTTGGTTGGTCATCTACCAATCCTATCTATGGTGGAACAGGTTCAGGAGGGCTTAATGATTCATTTCCTACTGTAAGTTTGCTTGAGGGGCTTAAAAATTCAGGTTTTGATGTAAATGAAGACTTGGTTAAGTTTTATACTGATTTCAGGGATAAAAGACCTACAGTTGGAATGTGGGGACAAGATTGGACTATTCCTGAACCTGAAGTTTCAAAATATCAAGAATCAAATATATTTGAAAATGCAAAATCTTATTCAGATAAAGCAGTGGTTGTTATTGCAAGGTCAGGGGGAGAAGGAGCAGACCTACCTTATAGCCTAGACCCAAATGCAGAAGATGATTTTGTAGACGGTGGAACATTTGGCTCAAGTGGAGTACGTTTCAGTGATCAAAAAGATGATTTGATTGTTTCAAAAAGTTATCTTCAAATTTCTGAGAGAGAAAAAGCTATGCTTGAGGAAGTGAATAAGAATTTTAAAAATATAGTTGTTATTATAAACTCTGCAAATACCATGGAACTTGGCTTTACCAAAGAATATGAAAATATTAAAAGTGTTATATGGTGTCCGGGAGCAGGTCAGACAGGTTTCAATGCACTTGGAAAAATACTTAATGGCGAGGTAAATCCGTCAGGTAAAACAAGCGATACATTTGTATATGACCTTACTAAAACTCCTGCTTATAATAATTTTGGTAATTTTGAATATACAAATATGGACGAGTTTATGACTGATGACAGAGGCAAAAAATATAAGGCTCATTTTGTAAATTATGTTGAGGGGATTTATGTAGGTTATAGATTCTGGGAAACTGCAAGCAAAGAGGGTTTTATAGATTATGATAATTTCGTGCAATATCCTTTTGGCTATGGGCTTTCCTATACCAAGTTTGATAGAAAAATGGAGGAATTAGCAGAAAGTAACGGCGAGATTACAGTTACTGTTACAGTAACTAATACAGGAAATGTAGCAGGAAAAGATGTGGTTGAAATCTATTACAACCCACCTTATACAAATGGTGGAATTGAAAAAGCAAGTGCGAACTTGATAGCATTTTCAAAGACAAAAGAACTTGCACCAAGCGAGAGCGAAACTGTTAAATTAAAGTTTAATGCCTATGATATGGCATCTTATGATTATATAAAAACTAAGGCTTATGTACTTGAAAAAGGAAAATATGAAATCAGTCTACAAACAGATTCACATAATATAGTTGATACTAAGATATATAATGTTGACGAAGATACATTTTACACTGATAATAATAAGAGAATCTCAGATAAAGTTGCAGCTACAAATTTACTTGATGATATGAGAGGAGATGTAGTATATCTTTCAAGAAAGAATAAATTTGAAAACTATGATGAGGCTACAAAAGCCCCTGCAAGCTATGTACTTCCTGAGAACTTAAAAGCAGAATATACCAATAACAGCAACTATGATGCTACAAAATATAATAAAGAATCTGATGTTGCCCCTACTACAGGTAAGAGCAGTAAAATTAAACTTTTAGCACTTAGAGGTGCAAAGTATGATGACCCTAATTGGGATACACTCTTAGATAAGCTTAGTGTAAGCGATATGAATTCACTCATAGCACTTGGTGGTTATCAAACTGCTGCAATTTCAAGCATTGGCAAGGTTCAAACAGTGGATTGCGACGGGCCGTCCTCAATCAATAATAACTTTACAAAAAAAGGTTCTATTGGACTTCCTGCAACAGTAATGCTTGCAAATACATTTAATAAAGAACTAGGTTATAAGTTTGGCGAAAGTATAGGAAAAATGGCAGATGAAATGAAAGTTTCAGGTTGGTATGCTCCTGCAATGAATACACATAGAAGTGCATTTGCAGGTAGAAACTTTGAATATTTTTCAGAAGACCCTATTCTTGCAGGAAGTATGGCAGCAGAGGAAGTAAAAGGAGCAGCTTTACATGGAGTGTATGCTTACATTAAACATTTTGCCCTAAATGACCAAGAGTCAGCTCGTAACTACCAACTTATGACTTGGGCAAATGAACAGTCAGTTAGAGAAATTTATCTTGCACCATTTGAAATATGTGTTAAAGACGGAGGAGCAATGGCTGTAATGAGTGCATTTAATCACTACGGCATTACCCCTGCTTATGCCTCTAATGAAGTTTTAAATAAGATTTTAAGAGATGAATGGGGATTTAAGGGATTTGTACTTACTGACTACTTTGGTGTATATGGATATATGAATGCTGATAGAGCAATAAGAAATGGAAATGATATATGTCTTACTGCCATAGATACAGGTTCAAACTATGTAAAAGATACTACAAGTGCAACTTCTTTGCTTGCAATGAGAAAGGCTGTACATAATATTTTGTATACAACTGTAAATTCAAGAGCTTATTCTCCTGAGAACTTAAATACAGGACTTATGAGTTGGGAGATAGCACTTTTAGTAATTGATATAGTAGTTTGTATTGGTGGAGTGTTATTATTACATAAGATAATAAATGATTATAAAAAAAGGGAGAATATGGATATTTCATAAAGGGGTTTTAAAATGCTTGAGTTTATATTACATAAGTATGAGAGTATAGTTGAGGATATGGGGAGTGATGCAAATGATGACCAAAAGAAAAGTCGTGGCAGGAGAAATGTTTTTGAGGAAAAAATTCATGCTGCGATTGAGTTTGAAAAAAAGAGAATTTATACTATTTTGAGATTATTGGTACTTGCCTTAGTATTATTTTTAATTAAGGATAAATGGTTAATAATAGCCTCAGTAGTCATATATACAGTACTTTTTTATCGTGATGCCTATATAAAAAAGGATTCAAAGTTTGATGACGGACATTTTCAAAAATATAAAAAGGCTTGTGATGACTTTAATAAGTTTCTGATACTTGAATTTAGTATTAATGAAAAAAATAAAATGAGTTCTTTAATATCACTTTGTGAAGATAAAATCGCTGATTTAAGTTTTATAAGTGATAGAAATATAGGTACAGCATTTGTAAGTATTTCTATAATAGGGAGTTTAATTGGATATGTGGCAGACTCAAAGCTTACAGATGCAGGAGGTCTAAGTATTATGGGAGCTGTATATATGATACTTATAGTTTGTTCATTTGTATTTGGGCTTGGATATTTGCAACACATGGTTCAAAAACAAGCAGATACTTATAGGTATAGAACTATGCTTGAGGTTTTAAAGTATTTAGAAAAATTGATTGATGTTTAGGTCGCTTAACCGACCGAATGTACTTTCAGGGTTGAATACTTTTCTCCTCAGAAATATAATATAAGTGAAAGCTCATAATGATTATTTACAGATAATGTTATGGGTAATATAAGTGGATTTTGGTAGTTGGGGGTGTTGTAAAACTTAACACCCCACAATTACTATCCATTTTATAAGAAGTTTAAAAGGGGGTATAAAAAAATAAGTGATGCGATTTTAGATAAATATGATATAGAGCGTATACTTGGAAATGGTTTAAATGGAACTGTTTATCTTGCAAAGCATAAAAAACTTGGAGTTTATAGAGCCATAAAGGCAGTCCCCTGCTCCTCACATTTATATGAAAAGCTGAAAAAAGAGGCAGGAATATTAAAATCACTTCGTAAAAAAGGCATACCTATAATTTATGATTTGGAAGAAAATGCACAAGGATTGTACTTAATAGAGGAGTACATACAAGGAGAAAACTTATATGACAGAATAAAAAATCTAGGTTCAATGAGAACCAAAGAAGTAATAAAGATTGCATTAGAACTATGTGAAATACTTGAATATTTACATAATCAAGAAATACCTATCTTACATTTAGATATTCAACCTGCTAATCTTATTCTAAAAGATAAATCAATAAATCTAATTGATTTTGATCATTCCAAAACAAGTAGTAAAACAAATACTGACGGATATGGAACTTATGGTTTTGCAGCACCTGAAGTATTCAATAATTCAGTAGTAGATGTTCGCACAGATATTTATTCATTAGGGGCAGTCATGTATTTTACTTTAACAGGCGAATTTTTAAAATCTAAAAATATAAAATTACCTGAGAGTGTAGGAGAACTTGCAGAAGTTATAAGCTTATGCCTAAGCAGTGATAAAGAAGAAAGATACGAAAGTATAAGCTCACTAAAAGAGGCACTTACTAAGCTTAGTTTAGAAGTTTCAGATGACTTAAATAGAATTGGTATTGTTTCTACGGCAAGAGGTTCAGGTACTACATTTATATCTATGGCACTTGCAAACTTTCTAAAAAATAAAAAATTGACAGTAGTCTTACATGAGAAAAATCTTTCAGCTCAGATGATAAATTTAGCTCTAAATGAAAAGTTAAAGTTTGATAATTATGGTTATTTTAAATATAAGGGTGTTATGATTTCGCCTGAACATTCAAAAGAGATAGAATTAAAGCAACATGATGCAGGAATATATATAGAAGACTATGGAGATGAATTAGAAAAAGCATTATTTGAAAACCCTGATATTTTGATTTTAGTATGTAGGAGCGAAAGTTGGCATACAAAAGAAAACTATCTTGCTATATCAAAAATTTATTCATCTATTAAAGCAAAGAGTTTTAAAAAAGTTTTCGTGGTATATAACCTATATAAAGATAATACCAAAATAAAACTCTCAAGTTTAGTAGATAAAAAAGATTGCTTTAAATTTCCGTATCTCGAGAATCTAAAGACAAGTAAAATAGCCTTATTTGAAACAATTTATAATTATTTTGTTATGGGGTTGAACTAATTTTATGAATAGTACTATATTTGTTGTTCTATATTGGAAAATAAAAAATATATTTATTCATTTATTATCAGCTCACATGTAAAATTTAAGGAGTAGATATGTGGTTTACAAAAAATAGGGATTTAATACTGGAAAAAAGGATTTGTATAGGAATTGTAGCGACTTCAAGTGCAGTAGGACTAACACATACTGCAATACTTTTATATACATATCTTTCAAGTTTTTTGAAAAGAAAGACTGCATATATAGAGATGAAAGATATAGGTGGTTTTAATACAGAAAAACAAAATTTCTTTTTAAATCTGTCTATTGCTGAAATCGCTTATCTCAAAGAAAAAGGTTATAATTATATTATAATAGATTATGGAAAACTTGACTCAAAAAATAGAGAGGATTTTTTAAGGTGTGATATAAGAATTATAATGACTTCATTGTCTGAATGGAAGATAAATGATTTTATAAATTTACTTGAAATGGAAGACAAAAGGATTTTAGATTCTTATGTATTTTTACATGCTTTTGGAGAAGATAAGATTAAAAGAAAAATAGAAAGAAGATATAAGATAGATATAGTCAAGATTTTGTATTCGCAAAGTCCGTTTGTGGTTACGCAGGAAAATTATAAGGTTTTAACAAGTCTAGTGCAAAGACTCTCACTTTTTTAATACCACCACTTCTTAGAGTGTATCACATTATTTTACAAACAAATACATCGTATAAGTCTAAATAAGCTGTTATACTAAGAAATTAGAATAACAGCTTATTTTAAAGTTATATTTATGCGTCATTATGGTGCTGTTGCAAAAGTAGATGAAAATCTACTATAGCTATAGTTCCCCTTTTTTTATATAAAATTAAAAAAACGGACTCCGAAGAATCCGTCACTTGTGGTACAATAAAGCTATGAACTATAAAATAAAATACCAAAGGGATTATACCAAATTTGGCGAATTTTATCAACTAATTTTACCATTAAGTTTTGAGAGGCATATTGCAAGTTTTAAAGGGCGTAACAGTTACAGTAAAACAGACCCAGATGCAACTGCAACATAGCTAAATTTGATAAAATGTCGATAAAAATATAGATTATTATAGGAAATGGACGCTCAACCAAATATATAAAAAAGGAAAATTAATTTATGCTTTTAGAAAAACGAAAATACAAGGGAATTGATGTTTTGAGTTTGTCTTTTAAAGTTGCTCCATTTGCAATGTTATTATATCTAGTTGTAATTATTGCAGATGCAGTTATTCCAACTACTATGACAGCACTTGCAACAGCATTTTTTGTAGATACTGCTATTGCAATATTTAAAAATGAGAGAGCAGCAAATGAAATATATATCCCACTTATAGCATTAATATCTACTGTTGGGCTTATAAACATTCTTTCAAGTATTCCTCAGCTTATAGAGTCAAAGATACAATTTGAGTTAGAGAGAAAATTAGTTCCTGAAATCTTAGAGGCGCAGGCAAAACTAGCTTATAAATATATTGAGGACGCAGAAAGCTTAGAATTAATTGAGATTGTATCTGATGAAATGCAGGAAACATTTTTAGACGGAATAAGTGCTTATGGTACGATAATTAGAAGTGTTGTAGCCATTGTTTCCGTGCTTGGATTAGTTGTTACCAAAGTTTGGTGGTCAGCCCTTGTTGTTGGTTTAGCTAGTATTTTGATTTTTTTAATTTCTCTTTGGATGGGAAAAGAGAATTACAAGGCAAAGGTTCAGGTACAAAAGTATGAGAGAAGATACAGTTATTATTCAGATGAAATACTTATAAACCGTGAGGCTATCGAGGAACGCACACTTTTCGGATACACAGATAAGATAGTTAAGCATTATCAAAAAGACTTTAATATCTCTGCTAAAATAGAGTTAAGAGTATTATTAAAAACAATTATAACAATGAAAGCTACTAATCTTTCATTAGTGATTATTATGTTTAGTACAGTATTTTCACTTATAGATTCTTTTGTGGTAGGCAAAATCAGTGCAGGTATGTTTACAGGAATTATTACTGCACTTTTTGAGATGTCTGAAATACTTGGCTGGCAATTACAAACAGCAGTAAAAAATATTTCAGAGGCAAGGGAATATATGGAGGATTTGACTAAACTTTTAGCATTTGAAAATGTTGAGGGAGCAATAGATTTGCCTTGTGATAAAGAGTTTGAGTTTAAAAAGCTAGAGTTTAAAAATGTTAGATTTAAGTATCCTAAGCAAAATGAATATATCCTAGATAATATTTCATTTAAAATTGAACATGGCAAACATTATGCTTTTGTAGGTTCTAATGGAGTTGGAAAGACTACAATAACAAAACTACTTACAAGACTATATGAAGAATATGAGGGCGAAATTCTAATAAATGATAGAGAACTTCACACTTATTCTATGCCTGAAATAAAGGCATTATTTTCAGTGGTATATCAGGATTTTGCACGTTATCAGATAACTTTGGAGGAAAACATTTTTCTTGGAAATATTAAAACAAAAGAAAATCAGGATATAGAAAAAGTAGCTTTAAAGGCAGGTCTTAAGGATACTATAGAAAAATTACCTTATGGTATTAAGACATTTCTTGGAAAAATAAATGAAAATGGTGTAGATATTTCAGGGGGGCAATGGCAGAAAGTAGCCATTGCTCGCTCACTTTTAAGTACTGCCCCTATAAAAATATTAGATGAGCCTACATCAGCACTCGACCCAATAGCTGAAAATCAAATTTATCAGGATTTTGAAAATCTTATGAAAGATAAGACTACGGTTTTTATAAGTCATAGACTAGGTTCTACTAAACTCGCAGATGAAATTTTAGTAATAGATAAGGGGAAAATCGCAGAAAGAGGAAATCATAGTGAACTTATGAAATTAAATGGGATTTATGCAAAGATGTTTGAGGTGCAAAGGAGTTGGTATCAGTGAAAAATATAATAGCTATTATACTTAGAAACTCAGTTGAATATTTTAAAAAGTCTAAGGGCTTGGGTATATTAGAACAGATAATTGCAGTTTTTCGTGCTTTATCTTGGGTGCTTGGAATATTTGTAACACAAAAACTATTTGATACAATAACAAATCTAAGAGAGAAATCAAAAATTATATATTATCTTGGCTTTCTTACCATAGTTATAATTATGCAACAAATATTAAATGGAGTAGGTCAGTATCTTTTTAGTAAAGTATCTTATAGCAATATGGGAATGTTTATGGTTGAGTTTCAGAAAAAACTTGGTAAAATATCAGCTGAAAATTTTGAAGATACAAAGTTTTTAGATAATGTAAATAAGGCTAAGGAATGTTTAGAGTATGAGAGCCTTGGGCATTTTGCCTCTATATGCTTACAGGTTATAACTTATTATCTAGTGTTTTTCTTATCAACAGGGGGATATTTATTTTTATTATCTCCCATACTTTTAGTGTTAATACTTATTGCATTTATTCCTGCATTTTTTTCACAAGTAGTTCAAGCAAGAATTTTTGTAGAATTAGAGGAAGAAAATGCACCACTTCGACGTAAATACGAATATTATAAAAAGACAATTACAGGTAGAGAGTTTTACAAGGAAACTCGCTTATTAGGAGGCTTTAATTTTTTTTATAAGCTATTTACTAATACATTAAAAGCTATAACTCAAAAAACATGGAAAACAAAATGTAAAATATTTATGTTACATTTCCTACTTGATATAGTAACTTTCATCGGACTAGGGATATCTATTTTTATTTTATTTCGTTTAGTTATGGTAGGAGATATTAGCATTGGTATGTTTGTTTCTGTCTTTGTGGCATTATCACAAATCTTTGCTATTGTGGAGGAAATTGTATCAGAACATCTTAGTAAGGGGAGCGAAATCTTAGGTCAAGTAGCAAATTTCTATAAACTAATGGATATGAGTGAAGTTATTGGAGAAGAAAAAGAAACTGACTTTACTAAGGGAATTGTAGCAAAAAATGTAGATTTTACTTATCCAATGCGAGATGAAAAAGCATTAAATGATATAACACTTACTATAAAAAAAGGAGAAACAGTTGCTATTGTAGGTGAAAATGGTGCAGGCAAATCTACTTTAGTTAGAGTACTTACAGGCTTATATACCCCAAAACTAGGCGAAGTCTATATTGGAGGAATAGATACTAAACTAGCACATTCAAATTCGATTTTTAAAAAAGTTTCAGGAGTGTTTCAACATTTCCAAAGATATAAAATGACCTTAGCTGAAAATGTAAGCATTAGTGATACTAAGACTATGGTAGATACAGATAGAGTCAAACTAAGTCTTAAAGAGTCTGAATTTAATAATGAAAAAATCAAATTAGATACCATGCTTTCCCCTGAATTTAACGGTGTTGATTTGTCAGGGGGGCAGTGGCAAAGAGTAGCAATAGCAAGAGGAATTTATAGAAAAAATGAGTTCATAGTTTTAGATGAACCGACTGCTGCGATAGACCCTATTGAGGAGGCAAGACTATATAATCAGTTTAGAAACTTAACCAAAGGAAAATGTGCTATTTTGGTTACACATCGTCTAGGTTAAGTAAAGCTTGCCGAAAAAATAGTAGTTATGGATAGGGGCAAAATAAAGGAGTTTGGAACGCATGAAGAATTGATTGCACAAAGGGGAAAGTACTATAAAATGTGGATAGCACAGGCGAAATGGTATGAAAATAGAAAACTTGAATAGTAATAAAGATTATTTGTAAAAAATTCTGAATTTATATCTTGTAAATTAATGTTGTATTGTTTATTTCACATATTTTATAATTATATTGTGAATGATTGCAAAAAGCAATATTTATAAAATAAAAAGCAATTTATATATAGCTTAATCGGCATTATAAAATTATACTTATGGAGTAATGAGTTTTAAAAATATTGTAATATTAAAGTTTATCTAAATTAAAAAAAATATAGGATAACTTTAAGTTTTAAACTTAAAATTTTAGCTTTATAGCAGTTTTACTTCTATAAAGTTGGATTAGCAATAAAAAACAAGGAGGAGTATACTATGAATAAGAAAGTATTACTAGGTTTAAGTGGTCTTATGGCACTTTCTCTTGCAGCTTGTAGTGGTGGTGCAAAAACTGAAACAACAAAGGCAGAGGAAACAAAAGCAGAAGAAACTACAAAGGCAGGCGAATCTAAGGCAGAGGAAACTACAAAAGCCGATGCAAAGACTGATGATAAATCAGGAAAAACCTTAAAGCTTTCAGGTCTTGACGGTGGATATGGTAAAGCAGGTTGGGAGGCAGTTGCAGCAGAGTTTGAAAAGGAAACAGGAGTTAAGGTAGAGCTTACTCTCGAAAAAAATATTGCTGAAACTTTAAGACCTGTACTTACTTCAGGTAAAAATATTCCTGACCTTATCTATTTATCAGTAGGTTCAGAGGGAAAACTTACAGATACAATGATAAGTGAAAAACAGATAGCAGATATTAGTGATGTACTTGATATGCAGATTCCGGGAGAAAATGCTACTGTTAAGCAGAAGATAATTCCGGGATTTACAGATGCACTTACTTCATCACCTTATGGGGACGGTAAATTATATTTAGCACCTATTAACTACTCACCATGTGGACTTTTCTACAATGCAGGTCTTTTTGAGGCTAAGGGTTGGGAAGTACCTAAGACTTGGGACGAGATGTGGGCTTTAGGAGATAAGGCAAAGGCAGAGGGCATTGCATTATTCACATATCCTACAACAGGTTACTTTGATGCATTCTTTAGTGCTTTATTAAATGAAACAGCAGGTCCTGCAAACTATACAAAACTTATGAATTATGATGCCGGTACTTGGGAGTTACCTGAGGTTAAAGAGGCATTTGAAATAGTAGGAAAACTTGCAGAATATACAGAAGAAAATACTGTTGCAAATGCAAACAAAGACGGTTTTACAAAGAATCAGCAACTTATATTAGAAAACAAGGCATTATTTATACCTAATGGTACATGGCTACCCGGAGAAATGGCTGATGCACCTCGTGCAGACGGTTTTAAGTGGGGCTTTACAGCACTTCCTGCTGTTAAAGACGGTGGCGATAGATATTCTACAACTTTTGTAGAGCAGATTTATATACCTGAGGCGGCTCAAAATAAAGATCTTGCTGAGCAGTTTATAGCATTCCTTTATTCAGATAAGGCAGTTGAATTATTCTATAAGAATTCTAAGGCAACTATTCCTACAACTAATGCATCTTCATTTATTGCAGCAGATGATGAGAATAAATTATTCTATTCAGTATATGATACAGGAGCAAAGGCAAATGCAGTTGGTTTTGCAGCAAAAGAGGCAATAGAGGGTGTAGACCTTACAAGTGCTGAGGGAATACTTTATGGAACAGTAAATTCAGTTGTTACAAAGAATAAAACAGTTGATGATTGGTATAATGCAGTAATAGAGGCAGTTAAGAAATACAATAAATAGTTTCTAAAATAAATTTGTAATTATATCAGATTTGATTTATAGTAAATGTTATGAAATGGGAAGAAACTATAAAAATGTGTTTCTTCCCATTTTAAGTTAAAACTCTAAACTAGAAAGGGGGAAATATGCATAAATCCAAGGAAAGAAGTAGGTTTATAGCAATATGTCTCGCACCTGCTTTGATACTCTTTTTGGCATTTATGGTTATACCTACTCTTAATGTGTTTTGGATGTCAACTCTAAAATGGGGTGGACTTTCAGCTAATAAAAAGTTTGTCGGTTTTAATAACTTTCTTATAATAATAAAAGATATGAACTTTATAAGGGCGTTGCAGAACACATTATTTTTAATAGTAATTGTAACTATATTTACATTAGCATTTGCAGTTATCTTTGCTGCAATACTTGTAAGAGAGAAAATTAAAGGTCAAAATATTTTTAGAATTATATTTTATATTCCGAACATACTTTCAGTAGTAGTAATTTCTGCTATATTTAGTGCAATTTATGATCCAAGTAATGGTCTTTTAAATAGTATAATAGGTATTTTTAAACCTGAGAATTGGGGTGGAATAAAGTATCTTGGAGATCCTAATATAGTAGTATTTTCAATAGCAGGTGCTATGATATGGCAGGCAATAGGTTATTATATGGTAATGTATATGGCAAGTATGAGTTCTATTTCAATACACCTTTATGAGGCGGCAGACCTTGAGGGTGCAACAAGAATAGAACAGTTTATACATATTACACTTCCATTAATATGGAATAATATAAGAACTACACTTACATTTTTCATTATCAGTACAATCAATTTAAGTTTCCTTTTTGCAAAAGTTATGACAAGTGGAGGTCCTGACGGTGCAAGTGAAACAGTGTTAAGCTATTTATATAAACAAGCTTATGATAATGCAAGTTATGGTTATGGTATGGCAATAGGAGCTACTGTATTTATTATATCATTTATACTTAGTGCAGTAGTAAATAGTGTTACCAAACGTGAAGTTATAGAATTTTAGGGAGAACGGATATGGAAAAAGATAAAGGATTTAGTTTATATAAATTATTTATATATGTAGTTTTAATAGCTTTAGCAATATCTATTGTTATCCCTGTGGGTTGGGTTTTTATGGCAAGTATTAAGGAGAACAAGGAATTTTATGCAAGTCCTTGGAATCTTCCTAAAGGCTTGTATTTTGAAAACTTTGTAAATGCTTTTGCAAAAGCTAAAATGGGAGAGTACCTTTTAAGCTCAGTTACAGTAACAGCTTTAGCACTTTTAATACTTTTAGTTGTAGCACTTCCGGCTGCTTATGTACTTGCCAGATACGATTTTATGGGAGGCAAACTTATAAGAGTGCTTTTTATGGGAGGACTTTTTATAAATGTAAACTACATAGTTGTACCTATATTTCTTATGATTCTTGATTGGGATAGAGCTATTTATAATGCATTAAATATAGAGTTTTTCCTTAATAATGTTTTTGTATTGGCAGTGGTATATGCAGCTACGGCACTTCCATTTACAATATATCTTTTACAAAGTTATTTCAAGACTTTGCCTAAGGCTTATGAGGAGGCGGCTTACATTGACGGCAGTGCATATTTTCAAACAATGACTAAGATAATGTTGCCACTTGCAAAACCCTCAATAGTTACAGTTATACTATTTAACTTTTTGAGCTTTTGGAATGAATATATAATAGCACTTACACTTATGCCAAATGCAAATAAAACATTACCTGTTGGAGTAGTTAATCTCTATCAGGCAGCTAGAGGTAAGGCAGAGTATGGAACTTTGTATGCAGGTTTAGTGCTTGTAATGTTACCTACATTAATCATGTATATTTTAGTACAAAAGAAACTTACAGAGGGAATGACACTTGGAGGAATTAAGGATTGATATAAGAAAGTAGGTATAAGATGAAAGGTATTTCGCCGGTTAAGGCATTAATAATTTTGTTAGTTTTCATTGTTTCTATAATACTAGTATTTGTAGGACGTGCTAAAGAGGGCTATATGGGACTATTACTTGAAATTATAGGTATAGTAGGTCTTATTTTAGAGTTATACATATATAATAAACAGTACAGTTAAAAGATAAATAAATGTTAGGAGTTTTTAAATGATTAGAGGCGGTAGACTTACTTTACCAACAGATTTAGATATGGTAAAGGAAACATTAGAGTTAATAGAGGAACTAGACGCAGACGCTATAAGAGATTGCGACGGCACATTGATGCCTGAGGAACTTACAAATGTAAAGCAAAAAATTTATGCAACATATTACACTACTAGAAAAGATAATGACTGGGCAAATGCAAACCCTGAGGAAGTTCAACAAGAATATTTGATTACTGATAGACATACAGCAGTATCAGAAAGGCTTGAAATAGAGCTAATGAAAGGCTTTCATACTCAGCAGTTAAAGGTAAATGATATTGACGACCCTAAGGAGTGGTGGGAAGTTATTGATAGAACCACAGGAGAAGTTGTACCGACAAGTGATTGGTCGTACAATTCTAAATCAGGAAAGGTTACATTAAACTCAAAACCTTTTCATGTGTATACAGTAAGTTTCTTGGCATTTTTAATATGGGATCCTGTACATATGTATAATTTTATTACAAATGACTGGACAGACGCACCTCATCAGCTTACATTTGATGTAAGACAACCTAAAACTAAGGAATATGTAAAGAAAAAACTAAGGAAGTTTTGCGAAGATAACCCACATGTAAATGTAATTAGATTTACTACATTTTTCCACCAATTTACTCTTACATTTGATGATAAAAAAAGAGAAAAATTTGTAGAATGGTTTGGTTATAGTGCAAGTGTAAGCCCTTATATTTTAAGACAGTTTGAAAAGTGGGCAGGTTATAAGTTCAGACCTGAGTTCATTGTAGATCAAGGCTATCATAATTCAACATTTAGACCACCTTCAAAGGAGTTTAAAGATTTTATTGAATTTCAGCAAATAGAAGTTAGTAAACTTGCAAAGGAATTAGTTGATATAGTTCATAGTTATGGCAAAGAGGCTATGATGTTTTTGGGAGATCATTGGATTGGAACAGAGCCTTTTGGAAAATATTTCAAAAATATAGGACTTGATGCAGTTGTAGGTTCTGTTGGAAATGGCGTAACTATGAGAATGATTTCAGACATAAAAGGTTGTGGCTATACAGAGGGTAGATTATTACCTTATTTCTTCCCTGATGTGTTTACAGAGGGAGGAGACCCAATAGGAGAGGCAAAAACAAACTGGCTACAAGCAAGGCGAGCAATGCTTAGAAGTCCACTTGATAGAATAGGATATGGTGGATATTTAAAGCTTGCTTTAAATCAGGCAGGTTTCATAGATACCATAAAACAAATAGTAAGTGAGTTTAGACAAATTCATGAGCAAATGAAGAGCAATAAGGCTTATGTAGCACCTTTTAAAGTGGCTATTTTAAATTGTTGGGGTTCTATAAGGAGGTGGATGAGCAATCAAGTTCATCATGCCATTTGGTATAGAGAAATTTATAGCTATGTAGGAGTTATTGAATGTTTAAGTGGAATGCCTTTTGAAGTTGAATTTATAAATTTTGATGATATAAAGGCAGGAATAGATAAGGATATTAAGGTTATTATAAATGCAGGTGCGGCAGGAACTTCTTGGAGTGGAGATAAGGCTTGGATTGATGAAGAAGTTGTTACAAGTATAAGAAAATGGGTCTATGAGGGAGGTGGTTTCATAGGCGTAGGCGATGCAACAGCTTATCAACATCAAGGAAGATTTTTCCAACTAAGTGATGTCTTGGGTGTTGATAAAGAAGTTGGATTTACTATGAGCACTGATAAATATAATGATTGCAATCCTAAACATTTTCTACTTGAAGATATAGACGAAAGTATTGACTTTGGAGAGGGCTGTGCAGGAGTATATGCTACCGGAGATAATTATCAAGTGCTTGCAATGGATCAAAAATATGTGCAACTTAGTGTTAATACTTTTGGAAAAGGTAGGTCAGTATATTTTGCAGGACTTCCTTATTCTCCTGTAAATACAAGACTATTACTAAGAGCATTATATTTTGTATCTTCAAATGAAGATATTATGAAAGAATACTATGTGTCAAATGTAAACACTGAAATAGCTGCATTTGAGGAAACAGGTAAAATAGCAATTATAAATAATAGTGAGAAAGAACAAGAAACAGAACTTTTCATAGCAGGAGAGAAAAAAGGAAAATATAAACTTAAAGAAATGGAAATGCTTTGGGTTAATATATAATTTTTGCGTGCTGATAAAGCTTTAAGTTTAAAGTACATATATTTCTAATACAATGGGGGGGTGCCTCGCCGTCGGCGAGGCACC
>CALALP010000061.1 GCA_937925515.1 uncultured Lachnoanaerobaculum sp.
ATATTCAGTTTTGCTAAGTCCTTTTAACTGCTGTTTTACTGTTAGATACATTCTTTTTTCACCTCATTTCTTCTGTTTATTATACTATATTTTTTATTCTTTAAGAACTTAATATTGAATTCATTTCACCACTTGTAGAAGTGAGAGTATTCTGCAAGAATTTGATAAAATTTATTCAACAGAAAAAGGAGATAGAGTTCGCTCAAAATCAGAAGTTATTATTGCTAATTTGTTATATAAACATGGTGTAGATTATAGATATGAAGAAAAACTTTACTATTCAACTAGTAAATGGATTGAACCGGACTTTACTATTATTTTAAAAGATAAATCTAAAATTTATTGGGAGCATCTTGGGATGATTGGAGTAGAGTCTTATGATAAACATTGGAAAGAAAAATTAGATATATATAGAAAGTATTTTCCAAATCAATATGTATTTACCTATGAAAACACAGAAATTTCAAATTCTGTATTGGATAAATTAAAAGAGTTGAATTTGATATAATTAAGTAGTTCACAGTTTACAAATTATATATGGATAGTTATTTTGCAAAAGCCTTACTTCTTATGATTTTATAAAATGTAGATTTTGCTAGGTTATCTAATTCCTGTATATATCGGTTGTTGCCCTCGCCGATGACGAGGGTAACAACCCCAACATACATATTACTAACTAAAATACATTTACATACTAGCTTTCAAACTCACTTACAAGTGCAGATACTGTTTGTTTTGCATCTCCATAAATCATTACTGTATTATCATAAGTAAAGAGTGGGTTTTCAAGTCCGGAGAAACCTGTTCCTTTACCACGTTTTAACACAAATACAGTTCTTGCCTCAAAAGCATTTATAATAGGCATTCCATAGATAGGAGATGATTCATCATGAATTGCAGCCGGATTGACAACGTCATTAGCACCTATAACAATAGCAACATCAGTCATAGGCATTTGTGGGTTCATTTCATCAGCAGTCTTTAATTGCTCATAAGGAACATCTGCCTCGGCAAGTAAAACATTCATGTGTCCCGGCATACGTCCTGCAACAGGGTGAATTGCAAAACTTACTTCAGCACCATTTGCCTCAAGCTTATTTGCAAGTTCTTTTACGCTATGTTGAGCTTGTGCAACTGCCATTCCATAACCCGGAATAAATACTACACTATTGGCAGCCTCTAAAACCATATATGCGTCCTCAACTGACATAGACTTAGGTTCTTTATCAGAAGAACCGGCTTTCTTTGAACCTGATGCACCGAAAGTACCGAATATAAGATTATAAAGGGTTCTATTCATAGCCTTACACATAATAAGGGTAAGGATTACACCTGATGCACCTACAAGACAGCCTGAAACTACCAACACTGTATTGTTGATTGTAAAACCTGCAAATGCTGCTGCCAAACCTGAAAATGCGTTTAATAGGGAAATGATAACAGGCATATCTCCACCACCTATTGAAACAACCATGGTAATACCTACTATTAAATAGGTTATTGTAACTAAGTAAATTCCAAGAGTTGAGATAAAGCCACTTCCTAATGCATACATAAATATTCCAATTAAACCTGCAACAACTAAAATCATATTTACGGTATTTTTTGCAGGAATTGAAATTTGCTTTGTAAAGCATTTTCCTGAAAGCTTACCCCAAGCCACTACTGAACCTGTAAATGCTATTGCACCTATGGCGATAGTAAGACCTAAGTTTATATCAGTAAATATCTCAGTTTTTCCTGTGAGAATATACTGTGCTATTGCGACAAGTAATGAAGATAGACCACCAAAACCGTTGAAAAGTGCAACAAGTTCAGGCATTCCGGTCATTTCCACTTTAAAAGACCAAATCGCACCTATAACACTTCCTATAATAATAGCAAGAATTATATAAAGGTATCCATTTTGTAAAAGATTACTTGAGAAAGAATTTCTAACTTGTTCCTCAATTAAAACTGTTACAACGGCAATCAACATTCCTGCCGCAGAATAAAGATTTCCTTTTCTGGCAGTTTCAGGTTTTCCCAAGAGTTTGATTCCTCTTATAAAGAAGATACATGATGCCATGTATAAAATTTGTATTGCACCGACACTCATTACTTATCTCCTTTCTTTTTAAACATTCCAAGCATTCTATCTGTTACAAGGTATCCACCGACAACATTTATTGTTGCAAATATAATTGCTAAAAAACCAAGTACAAGCCCTAAAATACCACCTACATTAGCGGCAGTTACAGTTATCGCACCTACAATAGTAATACCTGATATGGCATTTGTACCTGACATAAGAGGTGTGTGTAACTGTGAAGGAACTTTTGATATAAGTTCAATTCCTAAAAATACAGCTAAGACAAAGACAAAAACTAACATTATATCCATACTAATTCTCCTTTTACTTAAATCTTTCATGGATAATGTTGCCGTTTTGAGTTAGTAAACAGCCTTTCATTATCTCATCTTCAGTATTTACAACTAATTCCTTACTTTCTTTATTATAAAAATGTGTAATAAATGCAGTTATATTGCCTGATAACATTCTTGAGGCATCAACAGGAACTTGCCTTTCAAGCATATCTCCTGACATTATAGTAACTCCATTTTCTGTTACAACATTTTCATAAAGTTTAGAACCCTCTACATTACCTCCTGTAGAAACTGCCATATCAACAACGATAGAACCTGCTTGCATACGTTTAAGAACATCTTTTGTAATAAGAACAGGTGCTTTTCTTCCAAATACCTTTGCAGTTGTAATTACAATGTTGGACTTTTCACATACTTTTGCTTGTGCCTCCTGTTGAATAGCAATTTGCTCAGGGGTAAGTTCCTTTGCATAACCTTGTGCTGTTTGACCTGTATCTCCGAGGTCAATTTTTACAAAACTTGCACCAAGTGATTTGACTTGTTCTGCAACAGCAGGTCTTGTATCAAATGCCTCAACTCTTGCACCAAGTCTTTTAGCAGTTGCAATAGCTTGTAGTCCTGCAACTCCTACACCTATTATAAATACTCTTGCAGGAGATATAGTACCTGCCGGAGTCATCATCATTGGAAAAATTTTAGGTAACTTACCGGCGGCATTTATTACAGCAACATATCCTGCAAGTGAAGTTTGAGATGACTGAACGTCCATTTTTTGTGCAAGAGTAGTTCTTGGAATCATTTCAAGTGATACTGCTTGTAGTTTTCTTCTTGCAAAATCTTCAAGTAAGCTCCTTTCATTAAATGGGTCAAGATAGCTTAAATGTAGAGTATTTTCTTTAAGTCCCTCTAAAGAACTAGGTTTTATAATTCTTACAACTATATCTGAGTTGGCATAGCCGACTTCATTGCTATCTACTAGAGTAGCCCCACATTTTTCATAATCACTATCTGAAATACCGGATTTTATACCTGCTTGTTTTACAACCTTTATTTCAAATCCAAGAGCTATTAATTTTTTAATATCATCCGGAATTAGCGAAACTCGAGTTTCTAAGGAATCTTCTTCTTTACAAACTAAAATTTTGTTCATATTCCCTCCTATTTTCTTATTTTAATGTAGCCTCTCCGAAGTTGCATTGCAAAAGGAGAATTTATATGTTTTATAGGTATTGTGAGCTATTGCCCTATTAATATAAAACTAGCTATATACTATTTTAGTATGTTTTTCAAATAATAGCAACTAAATTTAATGCCTTAACTATATAATCTCTATAAATAATGTCAGTTTTTCTGCTATTATAAGATTTCCTCTAATTGGTAATGTTATAATACAGACAATACTGCTAATTTTACCCACTGTTTCATTTTTAAACTATTGATATTTTTAAATAATATTTACAAAAATATCAATAAATGATACAATAAAACATACTAAATTACTAGGTTATTTTAAATGTATAGTTAAAAAATTTACTTGCATATTTAATGTAAGTAACTTATAGTTAAATTAAACTTTACAATATTGGAGAAGAAATGGATTTATTTGATTATATGCAGGAAAAAAGGAAAAAAAATGAATCGCCTCTTGCAGTAAGACTGCGTCCTGAAAGCCTAGATGAAGTAGTTGGTCAAGAGCATATTCTTGCAAAAGATAAATTATTATATAGAGCAATTAAGGCAGATAAGCTAGGTTCTATCATATTCTATGGTCCACCCGGAACAGGGAAAACTACAATAGCGAAAGTCATCGCAAACACCACAAAGTCTGATTTTAAACAAATTAATGCTACAAATGCCGGAAAAAAAGATATGGAAGAAGTAGTAAATTTAGCAAAAGAAAATTATAAAATGTATTCGAGAAAAACGATTCTTTTTATTGATGAAATACATAGATTTAATAAAGCACAACAAGATTTTCTACTTCCATATATGGAGGACGGCACAATAATTTTAATAGGAGCAACTACTGAAAATCCCTATTTTGAAGTAAATTCAGCACTTTTATCGAGAGCAAGTATATTTGAATTATTTCCAATATCAAAAGAGGGCATAAGAGAGATTATTAAGAGAGCTGTTTATGATTATAAGGGAATGGGAGTATATAATGCAGACATTGATGAGGACAGTATAGAGTATTTGGTAAATTCCAGTGCAGGAGATGCAAGATTTGTGATAAATGCAATAGAACTTGCGATATTAACTACTAAACCAAGTGAAGATAAGAAAATACATATTACAGAGGACATTATAAGAGATTGTATACAAAAAAAGAATGTTAAATATGATAAAACAGGAGAGAATCATTATGATGTGATTTCAGCATTTATAAAGAGTATGAGAGGTTCTGACCCTGATGCAGCTCTTTTTTATCTTGCAAAAATGCTTGATGCAGGCGAGGATATTAAGTTTATATCAAGAAGAATTATGATATGTGCAAGTGAAGATGTGGGAAATGCAGACCCACAGGCAATCACGGTTGCAACAAGTGCTGCTCTTGCAATAGAAAGAATAGGCATGCCGGAGGCAAAAATAATACTTTCGCAAGCAGTCATTTATGTAGCAACTGCCCCAAAAAGTAATAGCAGTGTTACAGCTATCAATAAGGCTTTAGAACTTGTAGGTAAGTATAATGGTGCAAAAGTCCCAAATCACTTGAGGGACGGAGGTTATCATGGTGCTAAATTAGGTAGAGGAGTTGGCTATAAATATGCACATAACTATGAGAATCATTATGTGAAACAACAGTATTTACCTGATGAACTAGAGGGACAAACAATATATGAACCAAGTAATCAAGGTTATGAAAATGAAATTAATGATATGATGAGCAAAAGAACAGGTAAGCAAACAATGGAGGAGAAATGAGAGAAAAATTAGAAAAGTTATCGATTACAGATTTAAGAGTTTTAGCAAAGGAAAAAGGACTTAAAAAGGTAAGTACATTAAAAAAAGCACAACTTATAGAGGTTTTATTAAAAGCAGAAGAGGAAAATAACTTAGAAACTGAAAATAAAACTAAGAAGACAGAGGAAGTCAAGGAAGAAAAAGTTAAAGAAGAAAAAGTTAAAGAAACAACATTAAAATATCAGGAAAAAAAGCCACTTGAAGTGCAGGAGCAAAACTCAGACAATAGACATTTTGAAAATAGAAATACTGAGTCAAAACAAGTAGAGCAAAATGCAGATACTTTAGCCGAGGGAATACTTGAGGTAATGCCTGACGGCTTTGGTTTTATAAGGTGTGAAAATTATCTTCCGGGAGATGAAGACGTTTATGTAGCTCCCTCTCAGATTAAGAGATTTAAACTAAAGACAGGCGATATAATAAAGGGAACTAAGAGAATAAAAACTGTTACAGAAAAATTTGCGGCACTTTTATTTGTAGGCAGTGTAAATGGTTATCCTGCAAATACCATAGAGCAAAGACCTAATTTTGAAGATTTGACACCTATATTTCCAAATGAAAGAATACATCTTGAAACTACGCAAAATACAAGTGTGTCAATGAGAATTGTAGACTTGCTTTCTCCTATTGGAAAGGGTCAAAGAGGAATGATAGTTTCCCCACCTAAGGCAGGAAAGACAACTTTACTTAAGCAAGTTGCAAAGGCAGTAAGACAAAATAATCCTGAAATGCACATGATTATACTACTTATTGATGAACGTCCCGAAGAAGTAACAGATATAAAAGAGGCGATAGAAGGGCCGGAGGTAGAAGTTATTTATTCTACATTTGATGAATTACCTGAAAGACATAAAAGAGTTTCAGAAATGGTAATTGAAAGAGCAAAAAGGCTTGTAGAGCATGGTAGAGATGTTATTATACTTTTAGATTCAATAACAAGACTTGCAAGAGCTTATAACTTAACTGTTCTCCCAAGTGGAAGAACTTTATCAGGAGGACTTGACCCTGCTGCACTTCACATGCCTAAGCGATTCTTTGGAGCTGCAAGAAACATGCGAGAGGGTGGAAGTCTTACAATACTTGCAACTGCACTTGTGGATACAGGTAGTAGAATGGACGATGTAGTTTATGAAGAATTTAAAGGTACAGGAAATATGGAACTTGTACTTGATAGAAAATTATCTGAAAAGAGAGTATTTCCTGCAATAGATATATTAAAGAGTGGTACTAGAAGAGATGATTTACTGCTTTCAACTAGAGAAAAAGAGGCAGTTGATGTAGTAAGAAAGAATTTAAGTTCATTAAAGGCAGATGAGGCAGTTGAGAAAATACTTGATACATTTTCAAGAACAAAGAGTAATGCAGAGTTTATAGATAGAGTTAAGGTAAGATAGCAATAACAAAACCAAGGGGGTTGTGCAAAATTGCAACAGCCCCCTTATCTTACTTCAAATCCTCAGCAGGGCCAAGTTTTGAAATATAGCTTTGACTACTTGTTATAGTACTATTACTTTGATTATTACTCTTAGGATTGAAACCATTTCCGGTAGGAGAAAGAGGTTCATTACTTTGTGTGTTTATAGTATTATTATTTGAAGTAATACCATTTGAATTACTTGTGTTACTATTTAAAGTAATATCATTTGAATTATTTGTGGTTTGTGTTCTAATAATATTATCGCTTTTTTGATTGTCAGTATCAAAAGCCTTATTTATTGCCTCAGAACTTGATGATTCAGAGCTTATATTTAAATTAGCTTGTTCCGGCAAAACAGTTGAATTTACAGAGGTTATAGATATATCAGCTTTGTTATAATCTATAATTTCGCCACTTGAGGCTATATTATAACTTTGCTCTCCAAGTGTAATACTTGTGTCATGCAACATTTGCCCACTATTATTGAAATAGTAATTCTTATTGTCAATATTTACAAGACCGGTAAGCATTTTTCCTGATTGCTCAAGGAAATACCAATTTCCATTGTCATTTATCCAACCATTTCGTATTGCTCCGTCTTCATTGCTAAAATACCAATTTCCATTGTCAAGAATCCAGCCTGAATTTAACTTACCTGAACCAGCTAGGTTATATAGCTTATTTGAAACATTTACCCAACCTGTCATCATATTTCCACTTTTATCGAGATAGTACCAAGTTCCATTATCCAAAACCCAATTTGTTCTCATAGAACCGTCGTTACCTAAGTAAAACCATGTGTTATTTTGCTTTATCCAACCTTTTGCCATAGAGCCGTCAGCATTTAAATAATAATATTTTGAAGACTCTTTTATCCAATCTGTAAGCATATATCCGTTTTTATCAAGGAAATACCAACTGTCATTGTCTTTTATCCAACCTCTTGTCAAACTTCCGTCATTACCAAAATAATTCCACTTATCAAATGACTTGAGCCAACCTGTTACCATTGCTCCGGTGTCAGGGTTTAAGTAATATTCTTTATTTGCAAGAGTAATCCAACCTTTTGTAGGATTTCCGTTTGAGTTAAGATAATACCAAGTATCTACATCTTTTGCCCAAGTGCTTACTTGTTTTTTATAATTTTTATAGTAATATCTCTCGCCTAAGATAGTTCTCCAAGTATCTGCTTTTATTTTATCCTCAAATGAGGTATATTGAAAATCTAAGTCAACATTTCCTGCAATTCCGTCAACCTTACCTGAACTTGTACCCTGCCACATTACAGGATTTTGAAATACAGGTAGTTTATTATATCTTGCAACCCATACAGGATACTTTTTAGCTGTTTGAGGGTCTAATTTATTTGAGAGCCAATAATCACTTGCATAAATTATAGGATAATACCCTGCGTCTTGAATTGTTTTGCAAAATGCGTCTATAAGTGCAGATATCTCTTCTTTTGACATTTTTCCTTGAGTGTTTTCGTCCTCAACATCAAAAGCTATTGGATAGGAGATAGGGTAGTCTTTTATAGCATTTAAAACAAATTCAGCCTCAGCCTTAGCCTCTTCAACAGTTAGTGCATAAGAGTAAATGTAAGCTCCAAGTTTAACACCATTATTCATTGCACCATTCATATTGGCTGTAAAATAGGGGTCAAGAGTTCCTGTTTGTCTTGACCTTGTGGCTACCATTGCAAATTTTACATCATCATTTGCAACTTTTTTCCAATCTATTTCTCCCTGCCAACGTGAAACATCAATTCCTCTTGCAAGTACTTTATCAAAATTGACTTCATCATTCATTTTATATACACCATTAGAAACCATTTTCCAATTTTCCACTGCAAAGGCAACTGTAGGAGTAAGTAAAATAGCTAAAGTACCGGCAATTATAGGTTTAAATTTCTTTTTTAAAAAATTAGTTAAGTTCATTTTATTTTTCCTTATTTAAGTATACATAAGTCAAATTCATCTATATAGTGTCATTTTTTTGTCCTCTATGTAGAAAACAAAGTTATAATTATATGGGGTTGTTACAAGATTAATCTTTACAAATAGTACTAACTTTTTTGTCCTCTATTGGAAAACAAGGAGTTTATTTATATATTATTATTGGGATTTGTCCCCCTATGGGGGACAAAT
>CALALP010000062.1 GCA_937925515.1 uncultured Lachnoanaerobaculum sp.
TTCATTATTATGTGGGATTTGTCCCCCTACGGGGGACAAATCCCACACATATAGATATTTTGCAACAGCCACAACTAAGTAATTCGGAGCTGATACAAAACTTATATAGATACTTTGCAACAGCTCCTAACTAATAGTAATAAAGGAGTTTTATGAATACTATAAAAAAAGATTGGAAAAGAAATCGTGCATTATATATCATGATTATTCCTGTTTTACTGTTTTATATCCTATTTCATTATAAGCCTATGTATGGAGCAATTATAGCCTTTATGGACTACAACCCAAGACTTGGAATCAAAGGAAGTGATTGGGTTGGCTTTGAACATTTCATTCGCTTTTTTCAAAGCCCATACTTTTTCAGAGTATTAAAAAATACTGTTCTTTTAAGTGTATACGGCATTATTTGGGGCTTTCCTGCTCCTATTATATTGGCACTTTTACTAAATGAAGTAAGGCAGATGAAATTTAAGAAAACAGTACAAACTATTACATATCTACCACATTTTATTTCATTAGTAGTAGTTACAGGAATTATAAAAGATTTTACACAAAGTACAGGTTTTATAAATGATATTATAGTCTTATTTGGTGGAGAAAGGACTTCATTAATTCAAAATCCTGCACTATATCGTACTATTTACATAGTTTCAGATATATGGCAAGAAATAGGTTGGGGTTCTATTATATATTTGTCTGCACTTTCAGGCATTGACCAACAACTTTATGAGGCTGCCTCAATAGACGGAGCAGATCGCTTTAAAAAACTTATTAATGTTACAATTCCTAGTATAATGCCTACAATAGTAATTATGTTAATACTTAGATTAGGACAAATCTTAGGTTCAAGTTATGAAAAAACTATATTACTATACAATGAGGCAACCTACGAAACAGCTGATGTTATAGCATCTTATATTTATAGAGTCGGTATTCTTGAAAGAAACTGGAGTTACTCAACAGCGATAGGACTTTTTAACTCAGCAGTAAATCTGATATTTATTCTTGCTGCAAATAAAATAAGTAAAAAATTCAATGATACAAGTCTATGGTAAGGAGGGGCTATGAAATCTAAAATATTTAATATTGTAAATGTTATAATCTTAACTTTATTATCTTTAGTTTGCCTATATCCTATTTGGTATGTTTTAGTCGCCTCATTATCAAACAGTAATCTTATTATGCAACATACAGGGGTTTTACTTACTCCTTTAAAATTTACTTTTGGTTCTTACATTGCTGTATTTAAAAATAAAATGATTTTAAGTGGATACTTAAATACTCTCAAAATATTAACTATAAGTTTAACTTTACAAATTATAATGACCTCTATCGGTGCATACTTTTTCTCGAGAAAAAATGTTTTATGGAAAAAGCCCCTTATGATTTTTGTTACAATTACAATGTTTATAAGTGGTGGAATGATTCCATTTTATCAAAATCTAAGAGATTTACATTTACTTGATACACATTGGGGACTTATTTTTCCTTTCATGATAAGTACTTACAATATGATTATTTTAAAAACCTCTTTTGAAAGTATACCTGAGTCCCTTTGCGAGGCTGCAAGAATAGACGGAGCAGGACATTTTAAAATACTATTTTCCATTGTACTTCCACTTTCAAAGCCTATAATTGCAGTAATGCTCTTATACTATGGTGTTGGCATTTGGAATGGTTGGTTTTGGGCATCTACTATACTTTCAGACCGTTCAATGTATCCTTTACAAGTCATTTTAAGAGAAATACTTTTGACAAATGATACCTCAACCATGACACAGGGAGTTTCTTCAGGAGATTTAGAGGCAGTAGGTGCAACTATAAGATATGCTACAATAATTGTGGCAACATTACCTATATTATGCGTTTACCCGTTCTTGCAAAGATTCTTTACTAAAGGTATCATGGTAGGTGCAGTTAAAGAATAAATAAGTAAAGGAGAAAATATGACATTACTTGACAAAGCATCAAATCTTATAATTAGAAATACCAAATATTTTGGAAATGATTTTCCAACCCCTTACAGTACAAACGGTTACTATGGAATAAGTGAAAATAAGGACTGGACAACAGGCTTTTGGACAGGGCAACTTTGGCTTGCTTACGAACACACACATAATGAAAAACTAAAAGAAATCGCTGACTTACAAGTTGAAAGTTTCCTAGATAGAATTGAAAAAAAGATAGAAGTAAATCATCATGATATGGGCTTTTTATATTCTCTTTCATGTGTTTCAGCCTATAAACTTACTAAAAATGAACATGCCAAAAAAGCTGCAATTATGGCAGCTGATAATCTTATCTTACGCTTTCAGGAAAAGGGGCAATTTCTACAAGCTTGGGGCGAACTTGGTGCAAAAGATAATTATAGACTTATTATAGATTGTTTGTTAAATGTCCCTCTATTGTACTGGGCAAGTGAAGTAACAGGCGACGATAAATATGAAAATATAGGTAAAAGACATGTTACTACTGCAATGAAGTATATTATAAGAGATGACCATTCAACTTATCATACATTTTTCTTTGATTCTGATACAGGACTTCCACAAAAAGGAGTTACTCATCAAGGTTACAAAGATGATTCTGCATGGGCAAGAGGTCAGGCTTGGGGTATTTATGGTTGTGCATTGAGCTATAAAAAACTAAAAGATAATTCCTATATTGAAATATTTGATAATCTTTTAGAATATTTCATTTCACATTTACCTAAGGACTTAGTTCCATATTGGGATCTTTTATTTACTGACGGAAGTGATGAACCTAGGGACTCTTCTGCTTTAGCTATTGCAATATGTGGTATATTTGAAATGTCTAAACTTGTACCTGAAAAATCTAAATATTATAAAGATTTAGCCGATAAGTTATTAAAAGCACTTGCTGATAAATGTATGGTAAATGAAGACACCAAATCAAATGGACTTTTATTACATGGAACTTATTGCAAAAGTTCTCCATATAATACCTGCCCTAACTGGGGTGTAGATGAGTGTGTGATTTGGGGAGATTATTTCTTTATGGAGGCTCTTACAAGAGCCGAAAAAGATTGGGAATTATATTGGTAGACCCTTGACTAATCCCTAGTTTTGTATTACAATGTAATGCAAAACTAGGGAGGTTTAATATGACAATTTCTTTAAGATTAAATGATAAAGATACTACACTTTTTAAAGAATATGCAAAGATGAATGGAATTAGTATTTCTGAACTTATAAGACGCTCTGTTTTTGAACACATTGAAAATGAATATGATTTAAAAGTTTATGAAAAAGCTATTGCAGAATACAGAAAAAATCCTGTAACTTATTCTCTTGATGAGGTAGAAAGGGAATTAGGTTTGTAAAATGAAATTTCATGTAGAAATTACTGAATATGCAAAAGAACAACTAAAAAAATTAGATAAACATACCTCTGCTCTTATTGTAGGTTGGTTGAGAAAAAATCTTGAAAATTGTTCAAACCCTCGCCAACATGGTAAAGGACTTACAGCAAACAGGAGTGGACAATGGCGTTACAGAATAGGTAATTATCGAATAATTACTGAAATACAAGATGAAAAAGTAATAATATTAGTAATAAGTATTGGTCATCGTAGTGAAGTCTACAAACATTTGCATTAATACCTAAAATACCCTATATCTTTTTATTAAGGATTAGCCTCTTGCATTTCTATACTATTTATGCTAAAATATTTTGGCAAAAAGCACGTTCGGCTTATAAGGAGAGGTGCTAAAAGGTACTCCTTTTATTACCGAACGGAAGTATAAAACCAAAGGAGAAAATAAAATGAGCGTTATTTCAATGAAACAATTACTCGAGGCAGGTGTGCATTTTGGACATCAAACTAGAAGGTGGAATCCTAAAATGGCACCATACATTTACACAGAAAGAAACGGAATACATATCATTGACTTACAAAAGAGTGTAGGCATGGTTGATGCCGCATACAAAGCAATTAATGATATTGTAGCTGACGGAGGAACAATCCTCTTTGTTGGAACTAAAAAGCAAGCTCAAGATTCTATAAAAGAAGAGGCTGAGCGTTGTGGAATGTTCTATGTAAATGAGAGATGGCTTGGAGGTATGCTTACAAACTTTAAGACTATTCAATCAAGAGTTAAAAGACTTCAAAAAATTGAAGAAATGAGTGAGGACGGAACATTTGATGTATTACCTAAGAAAGAAGTTCTTGCACTAAAGAAAGAATGGGATAAACTTGAGAAAAATCTTGGTGGAATTAAAAATATGAAGAGAATTCCTGATGCAATCTTTGTAGTAGACCCTAAGAAAGAAAAGATTTGCGTACAGGAGGCACATACACTTGGAATTACTCTTATAGGTATAGCTGATACAAATGCAGACCCTGAAGAACTTGATTACATTATTCCGGGAAATGATGATGCTATAAGAGCAGTAAAACTCATTGTTTCAAGAATGGCTGATGCTGTAATTGAGGCAAATCAAGGCGATGCAGTGGACAATACATTAGATAATGATGAAGAAGTACCTGTTGAGGAAGTAATTATTGAAGAAACAGTTGTAGAAGAAGAATAATAATATTAGAAAGTGGGGAATCCTAAAATGGCAGCAGTTACAGCAGCAATGGTAAAGGAACTTAGAGAAATGACAGGTGCAGGTATGATGGATTGCAAGAAAGCACTTGAGGCAAAAGAAGGCAACATGGACGATGCTATTGAGTATCTTCGTGAAAAAGGCCTTGCAGGAGCACAGAAAAAGGCAGGACGTATTGCAGCAGAGGGTGTTGTAGAAACTCTTGTTAGCGAAGATAGAAAGAGGGCAGTAGTAGTTGAAGTAAATGCTGAAACTGACTTTGTTGCTAAGAATGATAAATTTAAGAGCTATGTAAAAGAAGTAGCTGCACAGGCGCTTGAAACAAATGCCGGTAGCATTGAGGAATTTTTAGAGGAAAAATGGAGTTTAGACAACTCTCTTACTGTTAAGGAAAAGCTTTCAAGCATGATTTCAATTATAGGTGAGAACATGAACATTCGTCGTTTTAAACAATTAAATGAAGAAAATGGTGCTATTGTATCATATATTCATGCAGGTGGTAAGATTGGTGTTCTTGTAGATGTTGAAACAGACGTTGTAAATGACAATGTTTTAGAAATGGCTAGAAACGTAGCTATGCAGGTTGCAGCATTAAATCCTCTTTATACTTCAGATTCAGAAGTTGATGCAAACTATATTGCTAAGGAAAAAGAAATTTTATTAGCACAAATTAAGAATGACCCTAAAGAGGCATCAAAGCCTGAGAAAGTTATTAATGGTATTATAAACGGACGTATCAATAAGCAATTAAAGGAAATCTGCTTACTTGACCAAACTTATGTAAAGGCTGAGGACGGAAAGCAGTCAGTTGCTAATTATGTTGCAGAAGTTGCTAAGGCAAACTCAGCAAATATAAAAATCAAGACTTTTGTTCGTTTTGAAACAGGCGAGGGACTTGAAAAGAAAAATGAAGATTTTGCGGCAGAAGTTGCAAAACAAATGGGTAACTAATAAAGCATTAATGGGGGTTTTACTCGCCGATGGCGAGTAAAACCCCCTGTTTAACAGTACTCCCTACTTATCAAAAAATGAAATCTGATTTTTTTGTGGTATACTTCCAAGAAGTCCAAATTTATCCATTAACTCGCAGATTGCTTTTCCTGCACCTGTTCTTTGCATAAAATCTTCTTTTGAGATAAATTCTCCTTGTTTTGCAGCTATTTCAATCTGATTTGCCACTACTTCTCCAAGCCCCTCAATACTTGCAAGTGAGGGCATTATCTTTTTATCTTCTGTAATAGTAAATGTTTGTGCCTTAGCCTTATAAATATCCATTTTAGCAAATTCAAAGCCTCTTGCATACATTTCCTGAACTATAAGCAAATCTCTTAGAGTGTCTTCATCTTTAGCTGTAAGACTGCTTTTTTCTTTACTACTATCTTCCTTGTTACTTTCCTCTTCATCATATATTCTATCAGAGTCAATATTTTCATCTCTATTAAAATTTTCTGTATTTGAATTACTTTCAGTATTTTTATTACCTTTAATTTTATAAAGTTGCTTTATATGCATTTCTACCTTTGCTTTTCCAAAGCACATAAGTTCATAAGAAAATGCTTTTGCTCTAATAGAAAAGAATGAGGTGTAGTATTCGATAGGATAAAAAATCTTACAATAAGCAATTCTCCAAGCCATCATAACATAGGCGGCGGCATGAGCTTTTGGGAACATATATTTTATTTTTTTGCATGACCAAATATACCAATCAGGTACATTGTGAGAAAGCATTTCTTCCTCCCACTCAGGAGTAAGCCCCTTTCCTTTTCTAACACTTTCCATAATTTTAAAGCTAATTCCCTCTTCCATTCCCATACTTATAAGATAGGTCATAATATCATCTCTTGTACATATAGCCGTACCGATAGTTGCTTTTCCCTCTTGAATTAGAGTAAGTGCATTACCAACCCACACATCAGTACCATGTGAAAGTCCTGATATACGAATAAGGTCTGAAAAACCTTGAGGCTTTGCATCAATAAGCATCTGTATAGCAAAATCTGTTCCAAACTCAGGTATGCCTCTTGCTCCAAGCCTACAACCCATAATATCTTCAGGGCTAACCTTAATAGACGAGGTGTCCTTAAATAAGTCCATAGTTTCTTTTGAGTCAAAAGGAATACTATTCATAGCCTCTGTTCCTATTAAATCCTGTAACATTCTAATCATTGTAGGGTCTTGATGTCCTAGTATATCAAGTTTTAAAAGATTATGGTCAATGGAATGATAGTCAAACTGTGTTGTTAAAGTCTTAGTATTGACATCATCAGCAGGTCTTTGAATAGGTGTAAATGAATAAATTTCCTCTCCATGAGGTAAAACTATGATACCTCCGGGGTGCTGTCCTGTGGTTCTCTTTACTCCTACACAACCCATTGAGATTCTTTCAATTTCAGCCTTTCTAGCTACTTTTTCATGTTCTTCAAGGTATTTTTTTACATATCCATAGGCAGTTTTTTCAGCAACTGTGGCAGTAGTTCCTGCTCTATATGTATAGCCTTTACCAAAAAGTTCCTCTGTATATTCATGTGCCACTGATTGATATTCTCCTGAAAAATTTAAGTCTATATCAGGTTCTTTATCTCCCTTAAAGCCTAAAAATGTTTCAAATGGTATATCAAAACCGTCTTTTTTTAACTTTCTACCACAATTTGGACAAATCTTATCAGGTAAATCGCAACCTACTTTACCTGCACATGCTTTTATATCTTCTGAATCAAAGTCTACATACTTACATTCACAATAATAATGTGGTGGTAAAGGGTTTACTTCTGTAATACCTGAGGTATAGGCTGCAAATGATGAGCCTACCGAACCCCTTGAGCCTACCAAATAACCGTCTGAATTGCTTTTTTCTACAAGTTTTTTTGCAATAATATACATTACGGCAAATCCATTTTTAATTATAGAATTTAACTCTTTTTCAAGCCTTTTAGATACAATTTCAGGCAAATTTTCTCCATACTGTTTATGTGCTTTTTCATAACAAGATTTTGTAAGTATCTCATCTGAATTTTCTATTGACGGAGGACATTTATCAGGTCTAACAGGTTTTATATTCTCAATCATATCTGCAATTTTTCTTGTATTTGTTACAACTATCTCGTATGCTTTTTCTTTATCGAGATAATCAAACTCCTTAAGCATTTCCTCAGTAGTATGAAAATATACATTAGGTTGATTATCTGCAATATCTAGCTTTTTATAATTATGGAGTATCTTTCTATAAATTACATCTTCAGGATTTAGAAAATGTACATCTCCGGTTGCTACAACAAGCTTACCAAGCTCTTCTCCAAGTCTTATAATCTTTTTATTAATTTCAATGAGTTCTTCCATAGAGTTTACTGAATATTTATCGGAGTCAATCATATACGCATAATTATTTACAGGTTGAACCTCCAAGTAATCATAATACATAGCCTTTAGCCTTATATTTTCATCACTCTCTCCGTCTATGATTGCCGACATCAGTTCTCCATTTGCACAACCACTTCCAAGTATAAGCCCCTCTCTAAATTCATTTAGTTTTGACTTAGGGATTCTAGGGCGAATGTTAAAGTATTCTACATTTGACATTGAAACAAGTCTATAAAGATTTATTCTACCAAGCTCATTTTTAGCTAAAATAGTTATGTGAGTAGTATTTGACTTTTTAATCATGCTTAGATTCATCTTGCCTATATTATTAATATCTTTTAAAAAGTGAATATCTTTTGCTTTTAGCATTTCTATAAACTTAACCCAAATTTCAGCTGTTGCACCTGCATCATCTACTGCCCTATGGTGGCTTAAAAGTTGTACTCCCAAGGCTTTGGCAACATTATCAAGTTTAAAACGCCCAAGTTTAGGAAGTAAAAGTCTTGCCATTAAAACAGTATCCACTATACAAGGATTAAATGAAAGCCCTAATTCTTTTGATTTCTCCTTTATAAATCTTGTATCAAAGCCTGCATTATGTGCAACCACTGCCGCATTCTCACAAAACTTCAAAAATTTAGGCAAAATTTCACTTATTAAAGGAGCAGACATAACCATAGAATCATTTATACTTGTAAGTTCTTCTATCTTGAGTGGAATAGGTATTTCAGGGTTTACGAATGTCTGAAATTTATCTACAATCTTTCCCCCCTCAACTCTTACAGCACCGATTTCTATAATTCTATCTTTTATAGGAGAAAAACCTGTAGTTTCTATATCAAATACTACAAAGTTATCATCTAATGTTAAATCATTTGGACTTATTACTACCTCTTTTACATCATCTACAAGATAGCCCTCAAGCCCATATATGATTTTAGGAGGAACTCCCTCTTTCTTTATTTTATCTAGTGCATGAAAGCCTTCCGTAAAGCCTGCTACATTTCCATGGTCGGTTATAGCAACTGCCTCCATTCCCCACTTGTAAGCTTGAGTTACTATGTCTTTTGCACTTGCTACGCCGTCAAAATCACTCATTTTAGTATGACAATGTAGTTCAATTCTTTTTACAGGTGCATCATCAACTCTTGTTATTTTTAAGTTATTCTTAGCCTTTTTTATGCCGAATACTCTACCTATAATAAGCTCTCCGTCAAACCTATCAACCTCCAAAGCACCTCTAAGTTTGATAAAATTTCCTATTTTAATATTATCTTTTAATGCTTTTACCATATCTTCTCTTACAAACATCTTGACTGTAATAGAATCTGTAAAATCTGTAATATTAAACATATAAAGTGTACTCTGAGTTTTTTCAATAAATCTTGAATCTACTTTTATTATCTGACCCATTAGATTTACTTCACCCATTTGACCTATTATATCTGCTATTTGTAAAAACTTATCATCAAAATCTCTTCCAAATATTACATCAGGATTATCAGACTTAGCTCTATTTCTATAAAATTCAGACTTACTTTTTTTCTCTAAAGTCTGTTTTGGCTTTACATTATTTTCCTTTTTCTCAGGCTTTTCTTTTTTGTCTTCAGAACTTTTAACCTTTTGTTTAGATGTCGTTTTTTCATTAGGCTGTAAATCCTTAGCCTTATCAGTATTATCAGCATTTGAAATGACTTCTACATACATATCAGGAACTTCCCTTTTTACTGCCTCCACAAAAACAGGTTCAATAATGCAGGAAATGCCACATCTTTCTATAAAAATCTTTTCTAGTACACGAACTAAATCAGAGATAACCTTTCTATTGATAATATTATCTTCTACTGTAAATCTTAAAGTTCTTTCCTCATAAAAGCTTATTTCTGAAAATTTAAATATTATATATTGAGTAATATTATACTGTCTTAGCTCTAGTAAAATGCTCTCTTTATAACTTTCAAATAAAATTTTAGGAGTATATTGTGAGGAAAGATTAAATGACTCTATTATATTAATGTGTATAATTTTATCTTTAAAAAGTCTATTTTTTATAAGCTCTTTAAGTTCAAAGATATATTTTTTCTCAATTAATCTTTCTGAATGTAAATAAATGCTTAGTGTACTCATATCCTTGGGTGCACTAAGCCTTTCTACATCAACGTATTTAAGTAAATCATATAAATCTCCGTCTACATTTAAAGACGGAAAAACTTCAAAAAAACTTTTCATAGTTTATACCAAAATTGATAGTTTAGTTTCCTGCTAAATGTTGTGCCTCCATGGCATCAAGTTCAGCCCTTAAAGTATCGAGAAGTTCAGCCTCGGGAACTCTTTTTACTACAACGCCTTTTTTAATTAAAAGCCCCTCTCCTACTCCTCCTGCAATACCTATATCAGCCTCTTTTGCCTCTCCCGGACCATTTACAATACAGCCCATAACAGCCACCTTAACGTCCATTTTATATTCACTTACAAGATGTTCTACTTCATTTGCAAGTCCTATAAGGTCAATGCTTGTTCTTCCACAAGTAGGACATGAAACTACCTCAACTCCTCCGTCCCTAAGCCCTAAAGTCTTGAGTAAGGTTCTGGCACAACTTATTTCCTCCACAGGATCACCTGTAAGAGAAACTCTTATTGTATCTCCTATTCCCTCATATAAAATGACTCCAAGTCCTACTGATGACTTAATAGTTCCACTCTTTACTGTTCCTGACTCGGTTATGCCGACATGTAGTGGATAGTCAGTCTGCAAAGAAATAAGTTCATGTGCCTTTATACACATTAAAACATCAGAAGATTTTATACTTATAACTAAATTTTGATAGCCTAAATCCTCTATAATCTTTACCTTATCAAGTGCAGACTCCACAAGAGCCTCAGCTGTTACAGAACCGTACTTTTGAATAAGCTTTTTTTCAAGCGAACCTGAATTAACTCCCACTCTTATTGGTAAATTTCTTTCTTTGCAAGCATCTACTACTGCCTTTATTCTTTCAAGATTTCCAATGTTTCCAGGGTTAATTCTTATTTTATCAACACCATTTTCAATAGCTGCAAGTGCAAGTTTATAGTCAAAATGTATGTCTGCAACAAGAGGTATTCTAATTTGCTTTTTAATTTCCTTTATAGCCTTTGCCGCCTCCATTGTAGGGACTGCAACTCTAATTATATCGCAACCTGCTATTTCAAGTTGGCGAATCTGCTCAACTGTTGCAGCTACATCTTCCGTCTTTGTATTGCACATACTTTGTACTAAAATTGGATTATTTCCACCTATAATGCGATCTCCTATCTTAATCGCTCTTGTTTTCATTCTAACCATATAATTCCTTTAATTATATTCCAAGTAATTTTCTTATGTCATTAAACATTACAACCACCATAAGTAACATTAAAAATGCAAAGCCGGCAAAATGAATATAGCCCTCTGCCTTTCTGTTTAAAGGTTTACCTCTCACAAGCTCACATAGTAAAAATACTATTCTACCACCATCAAGTGCAGGTATTGGGAGTAAGTTCATAACTCCAAGGTTAGCACTAAAAAGTACAATCATATTGGCTACTGTAAGAAACAACTCCCAAGCTCCATTAGTCTTATTTACAGTATCTCCAATGACTCCTACTATACCTACAGGGCCACTTACATCATTTGCACTTACTCTACCTCTAATCATCATTCCTAGACTTTTTACTGTACTTGTTATATTGTACCAAACCTCATATATTGAATATTTTATCACCTCAAAAAATCCACCTACTTTCTCATTTCCTGAGGCATTTTCTATTCCTAACATATATCTTTTGTTTTCAGTATTTAATTTAGGAGTAATTGTAAAGTCTATTTCCTCTCCATTTCTTTGTACAGTAACTGTAACAGGCTTATCTTTGTTATCATACATTCCAATTAAAAAATCTCTATATATGATAATGTTTTTGCCATTTAGCTTTTTTATAACATCTCCTGCCTTAATTCCTGCCTCTTTTGCAGGGTATCCGTCTGTAACCCCTGTTACATTAGCTCTATCCACTCCCACATTTGCTACAATTATCAATGAGAAAAAGAAAGCTAAAATAAAATTAAAGAATGGACCTGCAAATATTGTTGCAAGTCTTGATAAAACAGGAGCTGAGTTAAAACTGCCCTCTAAATTTTCCTCCTCTTCATCTTCTCCAAGCATCATACAAGAACCACCTAGTGGAAAAATCTTAAGTGAATATCTTGTTTCTTTTCCTTGCCAAGAGATAATCCTAGGTCCCATTCCAACTGAAAATTCAATTACTTTTATTCCTGATTTTTTGGCTACAATAAAATGACCAAATTCATGAAATGTTACTATAACTCCAAATATTAATAATGCTATTATTGTTCCCATATTATATCCTCTGTTACTTATTAATAATTAACCACTCAAGCCCTAGTATACACTTTAGCTTATATTTTATCAAATGAAATATAAGTGAAATTATTATTACCTGATTCTAATGTTGTGATGTGAAGATATTATTTTTAATATTTAGAATATCTTCCAAACTTGGATTACTAATAACCTTATGCTTATTCATTTGATTTTCTATTATTGAAAACAGCTACTTTTTTATCTATTGGTTTACTATAAATAGCATTTGAAATATTTCCTATTTTATTAACTATTACTGGAGTGCTTTCAAATAAAAGCCTTGTACCATCTTCTTTAAGTACACCGTTTTCATTTCTATAGTTCCATTCATTTACGAATAATTTATAATATCCTAACTTTACTTTATTTCCTTCTTTTAACCATTCTAATTTTATATTAGTCCATTCTTGGTCGCTAGAGTTATTTAAGTAATAACTATCTGTTACTTTTGCAAATGATTGTAATTGATATTCTTGTACACCATCAGGACTATATCCTAATGCATAATAATATCCATCACTATCTTCTGATTTTCTAATATCCCATCTAAATGTTTCATATATATTATTAGTTAAATCTTTTTCTGGTCTAACAACCATTTCTGGAATTAAACTAAATTCAAATTCAACACTGTCTGATGCGTTTCCTGAATAATCATAAGCAATCATTTTACATTTATAATCACCAACATCAAAAGGTGTTATATTATTCATTCTAATAGTTCCATATTCTTTAGAAGCTTGAATTACATAATCTGGATATGTATTATAATTAGCTTCAGCCACATTTGTTTTAAAGAAGAAATGCACTTCTCTAAAATTCCATCCAGCATATTTTTCACTTCTAGCATTATTTATTATATCTATACTAAAATGCTTTTTATTGATAATTAATTTAGAACCATCTAGTCTATGTTGTTCATTAGGTATTTTATAGATTGGTTTTATAGGTTTTTCATTGTAAACGAAGAAGTTAATTATCTTTTCTTCGCTATCTAAGTTATAAGGATTAACTGAAGTTAAACTCATAATATATTCTCCTTCTTCGTTAAATTTATTTCTATTAATTCTATATATATTGTCTGCAAATTCATTTCCCTGAAGTTCTATTCTATCTTCAAGTATTAAATTACCATTCTTTGTAATTCTTATTTTTATAGCTTTATGATTAGAACTTCTTCTTATTTTTAAATTTACTGTTTTAGTTCCTTTATTACTTAAATAAAAATACAGAGATTTATTATTAAAGTCTGTATTTAAGTAATCAAATAATGGTTCTTCTAAGAAAGTTTTATTTGTTTCAGAATAAAATCTTTCACATTCTAAAGGTCCTATATTGTTTAAACTATTAAAATATCCTATTGTACCTTTTTCTCCAAACTGTAAATATTGATTTCTTATTATTCTAAAATCTTCATCTAATAGTTTATTAGAAACAGTAGGCATTTTAAAACTTACTTTCTTATAACCACATTCTTTTTTCCAATAGTCTAATATTTTTCTACTTAGGTTGTGATCACCAAACTGGTCAGGATTTTCGGTGTACTTCATATCGTAGTTCCACTT
>CALALP010000063.1 GCA_937925515.1 uncultured Lachnoanaerobaculum sp.
TTTTCCATAGTGCAGTAGATAAAGGACTGTTTTTGCAAATGGCTGAAAATGTAATAAAAATAAAGCCTGCCATAATTATAAGTATGGAGGAGGCAAAGCAGTCTATGGATATGCTTGAAAAAGCATTTAAAGAGGTGCTTAGAGCGTAAAAGCAGCATAAAAGTTTTAAGTTTGTTATTCCGTAAATAATATTTTGTAAATTTAGGAGTGTGGCACTGGTAACTACACTCCTATTTTATGCTTTTTTCGTATCTCTAAAAGAGAATTTCCGTCGTTAAATTTTACAGGAAAGTTATAAGAGTAATTATTAGTTTTCCAATTATCATCATTTAACATTTTAAGAAGTGTCTTAGCCGCAAGTCTGCCAAGTTCATGCTTTGGGTGTATGGCAGAAAAAATCTTTTGCTCAGAGCTTATAAGTCTTGCATCATCAAATGATACTATGGATATATCTTTTGGAACATATATATTTTTACTTGTCAAAAATTCAATATATTTATAGGAAACTTCATCATTATAAGTTATAAGTGCAGTACAATCTTTTGAACGTTTTAAAAATGAATTAAGGCTTGTTTTTGAAAACTTGAAATCAAAATCCTCAGTTGAATACCAAATGATACAGTCATTATCTATTGGAATGTGGTTATCCGTCATGCATTGTATGAATCCCTTATATCTTTTAATCCCTTGAATATCATCATATTTAAAGATACCTGAGATTTTTCTATGACCTGAATCTAAGAGCTTTTTTGTTAAAGCATAACTACATTTTTCATCAGCCATTTCTATACTGTCAAAGCCTAAGTTTTCATAATGATTATGTATGAAAATAATAGGAATATTCTTTTTTCTAAGCTTTTCATAAAGATTGATATTTGGGTTTGGAAATGACGTTTTTGTTCCCTCTATTATGATGCCGGAAACATTTGTATTATGGAAACGTTCCAAATACATAGCCTCATTGTTTAAATTATTCTTTGTAACTGCTACATCTATTTTTATATTGTGCTCAAGCATCACAGACTCTATTCCTTGATAAATCTGAGGGAATAGATAATCTGCAAAATAACTTAACATAAGACCTATGGTTTTGGTGTTTTCATCTGTTTTTACAATTTTGTATGAAACATAAGTTCCACTGCCTCTAGTTCTTGTAATAAGTCCCTCATTTTCCAAAAGATTAAGAGCTGCACGGACAGTTTGTCTTGAATATGCAAATTTCTTTTGTAAAATGTTTTCACTTGGAAATTTATCTCCATATTTTAAGATACCACTTATAATAATAGTGCGTCCCCAATTATATAACTTTAAGTATTTTAAATTGGTGTTTTCAAGCATTTTAATTTGGCTTTCTTTTATTTAATTACTTTTAAAGATTTTCTATCGGCAAATACTGCAACAAATACTAAAAATACAAGTCCTTGAATTAGTTGCATAAGCTGAGTTGAAAAACCTAACATTGTAAGCCCACTATTTAACACTATATAAAGAAGTGAACCTACAACTATATTCTCAAATCTGACCTTTGCACCACCTGAAATAGGCATACCTCCAAGTACTAAAGCTATAAGTATTTGTGTTTCAAGTTGGTTTCCTGCTGAGGAAGTTACAGAACCTACTTTTATGACATTTATAAATGCAGCAAAGCCTGTAATAGCACCTGCAATTACATATAATAAAAATTTCATCTTATCTGTACAAATACCTGCAAACATAGCAGCTTTTTCTCCTGCACCTATTGCCTTTAAATATTTTCCGAACTTTGTAAAACGAAATACTACAAAGCCTATTAATACCACTAAAATAGTAAAACAAAATTTAAGTGTAGGACTATCCAAGGTTACTATGTCAATAGAGGCACTTACAGGGGCATTGGTTGTAAAGAACTTGATAAAACCTCTAAGTAAAAACATTGTACATATAGTTACAATAAATGACGGTATTTTTCTATTTACATAGAAGAAACCATTAAAAGCACCTATTAAAGCACCTGTTAAAATTCCACCAAGTATTGCAAGAGGTATATTTATCTTAGATAAAATACATACTATAATTGATGCCATTCCAAGTATTGAACCTTGTGAAAAGTCAAGTCCTCCTGTACTCATTATAAAAAATACACCTGTTGCAGAAATCATTATTATATATATTTGGGATAATACTAAGGGAAGTTTTGCTATCATACTTCCTGAGGTTAAAATATTAAATATTATAAAGACTAACGCAAGTCCTATAATAGGAAACAATGCTCTAAGCATATCTGAATTTTTATTCATGATTTCTCCCCCTATATCATCATAGATATCAGTGTATTTTCATCTATGATTTCATTTCTATTTATTTCTCCACTTATTTTGCCATTTTTCATAATAATGATACGATCACACATTCCAATTAACTCCATAAGTTCCTCTGAAATCATAATTATAGATTTACCTGACTTACGCATTTGATTCATTAATTGATAGATATTTTGTTTTACTTTTATATCAATTCCTCTAGTAGGGCTGTCTAAAACTATTATATCAGAATCTTTGCCAATCCAACGTGCAAGCACGACTTTTTGCTTATTTCCACCTGAAAGCTCTGAAACAAACTGGCTTGTATCCGTCATTTTTACAGACATTTTATTTGCAAATTCTAAAGCAAAGTTCTTTAGTTTTTTATCATTTAGAAAACCGTTTTTAGATAGTTTATCAAATGACGGCAAACAGATATTATCTTCTATGGACTGATTTATTACCACGGACTCATTATCTCTGTCTTTTGAAGTATAAGCAATAGAGTTTTTTATTGCCACAGGTATACTATTTATTTCAGTACCGTTTGCCAAGGTTATACTACCCTTTCTATCAAATGATGCACCAAAAATTGCTTTTCCAATTTCATGCATACCTGATTCAGAAAGACCACCAAAGCCTAAAATCTCTCCCTTATGTAAATCAAAATTTACATCTGAAATAACATTTGAAACAGATAGATTCTTTACTATTAAGACTTTTTCATCAGAGATTTTCTCATCTTTATCAGTTCTATAATAATCTCCTGCCATTTCACGACCTACCATAAGACGCTTTAAATCATCTTCTGTTACATCACTACTTTTTACTGTGTCAATATATTTACCGTCCCTAAGTATGGTTATAGTATCTGACTTTTCAAGCACTTCAGGTAAGTCATGTGAAATGAAAATAACAGAATTGCCCTCATTTTTAATTCTATCCATGTGTTTATAAAGTTCAAGTCGTCCCTCTTGTGAAAGAGCAGTAGTAGTTTCATCTATTACAACTATTTTAGGATTGAAATAAGTAGCCTTTACTATTTCTATTAGTTTTCTATCCTCAAAATTATAGTGGTCTATCATATCTGTCGGCTTGATTTTCTTATTAAAGCCATATTTTGAGAGTAATTCCTCAGCTTTTTTATTCATTGCAAAAGTGTTTTTAACTCCAAATTTAACAAACATATTTTCATGACCAAGAAAAATGTTTTCTGCCACGGTAAGCCCTGAAAGAGTACCAAGTTCTTGAACTATAATTGAAATTCCTAAGTCATTTGCCTCAACTTGATTTTTAGGTTTTACTTCCTTGTCATCTAGTATAAATTTACCACTATCAATAGTATAGATGCCTGTAAGCATGTTTGTAAGAGTGGACTTTCCTGAACCATTTTCTCCTATGAGTGCATGTACTTCTCCCTTATTTACAGTAAAAGATACATTATCAACAGCTTTTGTTATACCAAAAGATTTACATATATTTTCTATTTTTAATATTATCTCACCCATTTTTCTCTCCATTATTTGACTATTTCGCCTTTATTGACTTTTGTGGTAAATGCTATAATGAGTAGCAGTGCAAGACCTGTTATTACGTCTTGTATGGAGGTTGGAGCACCTAAAGCTATGAAACCGAAGAAAATAATATTTATAATGAATTCTCCAAGTATAATAGCTTGTAGTGGAATACCGTATTTTTTAAATGCAAGCCCAAAAAAGCATCCCATAGTTGGCACAAAGTTTCTACTCATAGAGGACATACCCGTAGTAGCAATTATGGAAGAACCATAACTTATAGTTAAGATAGACATTATCCCTAAAAATAATCCTGATATAATAAATGCAATAACTTTATATTTACTTACATCTATTCCCATATTTTTTGCAATAAATTCATTACTACCTATTGCATAAGTATAAGTTCCGACTTTGGTATAATTTAAAATAAAATATGAAAGTAGGAAAGCTATTACAGAGATAATAATACTTCCATGAATACTACCAAATATAAGTAGATTTGATGAAAGTGTCTGCTCAACTCCTCCTGCCATGTAGCTGGCGATAGCCTCATATATAAGTGCAAGACCTGTAGTTACTATCATAGACGGAATTTTTAGCTTTATGTAAAAAACGCCGTTGATTAAGCCGACAATAGTACCACTTAAAATACAGCCAACTATAAGACCAAAATAACCAAGTCCAAATTTAGTTGAAAGAACACAACCAACTATTGCAGATAGTGTTATATTTGCTCCTATTGAAAAGTCAAACATTCCTGTAATTATTACAAAATAGAAACCAAGTGCACCTGTGGTAGCTATAAGACCTGCTTGAAAATAACTTAAAATATTTTCAGGGCTACCAAAATTATGTGGCGATAATATTTTAAATATCGTAAGTGATAGTATTACTAAAGCTATTAGTATTAAATAACCTTTAGTACTTTTAGACATCATTTTACACCTCTTATTTTGCTCGTTTCATAGCGTCTTCAATAGATAATTTTGTTGCAGTTTCTTTAAGTTCGCTTAAATTAAGTTCAGACATAGCTTTAAGTTCCTCTTTTGTATATGGAAGTCTATCAACAAAATATGTCTTATATGAAGAATAATCTTCCGGAGAAGAAACATATAAATAAGGGAATGTAACATTTTCAAATTTTCCCTTGAAATCACTATAATTTCCCTTTATTGCATTATAAACCATCATAAATGAAAATAGTGGGTCGCAATAATGTCCACCTGATTCGCCTGCAATAGAACCGTCTGCAAGACGTTTTTCTAAATCAGGTAAAAAGTCAGTAGAAACAATATTTATTTTTGAAGTTTTTCCTGCACGCTCTACGGCTGCGATAGTTCCTAAAAGAGGGTCGCCACCACCACCTGCAGGTATAAGTGCATCAAGATTTGGATTTGCCGCCATAAGTGCCTCAGCAGCCTTTGAGCCACCCTCTGAAGAAGTTCCTGCGTATTGTGGTTCAGATAAAACAGCTTTATCGCTTGGATTTGCAGAATTCCATTTTTCAATACCATTTTTATAACCTTCCCACCTACCAAGCCAAGTAGCATCTCCCTGTTCCCAACCTATAAGACCTATATTTCTACTTCCTTTTTCTAATAAAATATTTACAAGTTTCTCTCCATTTTCAACTTCATTTTCATGTACAGCACCTATATAATAAGGAGACTCAGTTGCCATTTTATAAATATCAGGGCTTTTTTCCTCACTTATAATTCTAAAAAATTGTGATAGATAAACTTGATGTTCATTACAAGTTTTTATTGCAGAAACCATTTCAGTATCTGAGGCATTACAAATTATAATACCTTGACAACCTGCTGCACTTAATTGTTCAACAGAAGATGTTACCTTTTCAGAAATATGACCTTGGTCTACATATTGTATCTGAACCCCTAGGCTCTCAGCCGCCTCATCAAGTATTCTTTTACATTGTGAACCTAAAACATCAGTAGACGACCAAATAGATACACCTATCTTAATATCCTTATTTTCTATTGTTTTACCTTTTTCAGCATTATTTTCTGAAGTCTTTGCAGCAGGACTACAAGCAACTAAACTTGTGGCTAAAGAAACAGCTAAAATCATTGATGTAAGTTTTCTCATATCATTCCTCCTAGTTTGTTTACGAAATAAGAGTTGTTGTAAAGTAGTTATTTTTATAAAAGCTAATTTTACAACATACCCAAGTGATAATTTTAGTATAATGAAGTGGTCTATAAAAATAAATACAATACAACTTTTTGATATAACAAAGTTGTACTTTATTCTTTTAAAATATAGGCGATATAATATATTTATTATTATTAAAGAGTAAATATATACAAAGATATATTTTCAAAACTAGATATAAACTTGAAAAAATAGTTATTTCAGCTAAAATATTGATTAGTTTATATCAATTTGTAAGTAATACACAATACAACTTTAGTATTGTATTTTTAATATAGCTAGATAGTAATAAAGTGATATAAATACTTTACAAAAATGCTTATTAATGTATACTTATTTTAACATTTGGAATAGTCTTAATTGGAGGGGAGAGTGTGAGAAATTCAATAAATGAAAAGGATATTCTTAGAGCCGCAAAAACAGAGTTTTTAGAAAAAGGTTATATAAATGCCTCAATGAGAAATATAGCTGAAAAAGCAGGTTGTACAACCGGTATGTTGTACAGCAGATTTAAGGATAAAGATAAAATTTTTTCAGAGCTGGTTGAGAAAGGAGCAACTGAGTTATTTGAGTATTTTTGTAATACACATAAAAATTTCAAGGAAAAATCTCCTCAAATTCAAATTGATAATATAATAAATAGCCCTGGAAATATGGATAAAGAAATGATTGAGATTATGTATAAACATTTTGACAGTTTTAAACTATTGATAAATTGCAGTACAGGTTCAAGCTATGAATACTACTTTGAAAAGCTTATAGATATTGAGGTAAACAGTACAATAGAATTTATAAAAAATTTACAAGAAAACGGTTTTAAAGTAAGAGTAATAAGAAAAGATATGTGTCATATGCTTGCTACCTCATTACTTAATGGAATATCTGAGGTTATTGCACATGACTTTTCAAAAGAGGCAGCACTTGAATATACACATGATTTGATGAGCTTTTTTTCAGCAGGTTGGAGAGAGATTTTACAGATTAGAAAGTAAATAAGGTATTATAAAATGAGGTGTCGTAAGGTTATTATTTAGATAATCTAGCGACACCTTCATTTCTTCCTGCTTGCTATCAGTGCATTGTTCTGATAAAATAGCAAAGTAGAAAAGGAAAGGTTGTGATAAAATGGATATTGTAAGAATATTAGCAGAGGAATTAAGTATAGGAAATGGTCAAGTAGAGGCTACAATTAAACTTATAGATGAGGGAAATACTATACCTTTTATTTCGAGATATAGAAAAGAAGTTACAGGTTCTTTAAATGATGAGGTACTTAGAAACTTAGATGAAAGACTTAAATATCTTAGAAATTTAAGCGAGAGAATGGAGATAGTTATATCTTCAATAGAGGAACAGGGAAAACTTACCGAGGAATTAAGAGAACAGATACTTTCAGCAACTACACTTGTAGCTGTTGAAGATTTATATAGACCATATAAGCAAAAAAGAAGAACTAGGGCAACTATTGCAAGGGAAAAGGGACTTGAAAAGTTTGCAGAAGATATTTTAAATGAAACCTTAGAAAAAGCTGTTATTGAGGAGGCAAAGAACTATCTATCTGATAAAGAGGGACTTGAGGTAACTACCCCTGAGGAGGCAGTACAAGGTGCTATGGATATAATAGCTGAAATTATATCTGATGATGCAAATTATAGGACTTGGATTAGAAATACTACATTTGAAAAGGGAACTATTCAATCACTTGCCAAAGATGAGAATGAGAAAAGTGTTTATGAAAATTACTATAATTATGAAGAGAGTATAAAAAAATGTGCAGGTTATAAGGTACTTGCACTTAACCGTGGAGAGGACGAAAAACTATTATCAGTAAAGATAAACTCGCCACAAGATGACATTTTCACATATCTTGAAAGACAAATTATAAAGGTAAATAATCCTTTTACAACTGATACATTAAAAGAAACAATAGTTGATAGTTATAAAAGGCTTATAGAACCGTCAATAGAAAGAGAAATTAGAAGTAGTTTGACTGAAGAGGCACAGGCAGGGGCGATAAAGGTATTTGGTAAAAATTTGGAGCAATTACTTATGCAGCCACCTGTAAAAAATAAGGTTGTTTTAGGCTGGGATCCTGCATTTAGAACAGGTTGTAAGCTTGCAGTTGTAGATGAAACAGGAAAGGTACTTGATACTAAAGTCATTTACCCTACTGCACCTCAAAATAAAATAGAAGAGGCAAAAAAGGAACTTAAGAAACTTATTTCAAAATATAATGTAGAACTTATATCAGTTGGAAATGGTACAGCCTCAAGGGAGTCTGAACAGGTAATAGTTGATTTGCTAAAGGAATTAGATTCTAAGGTACAGTATATTATTGTAAATGAGGCAGGTGCGAGTGTATATTCTGCGAGTAAACTTGCTACTGAGGAATTTCCAAGTTTTGATGTAGGTCAAAGAAGTGCCGCATCAATAGCAAGAAGACTTCAAGATCCTCTTGCAGAGCTTGTAAAAATAGATCCTAAATCAATAGGGGTTGGACAGTATCAACATGATATGAATCAGAAAAATCTAGGAGAGGCACTTCATGCAGTTGTGGAAGATTGTGTAAATAAAGTTGGAGTTGATTTAAATACTGCCTCATATTCGCTACTTGAGTACATTTCAGGTATTAGTAAGAGCGTGGCAAAAAACATTGTAACATATAGAGAAGAAAAAGGTAGCTTTAAAAATAGAAAGGAACTTTTAAAGGTGTCTAAGCTTGGACCTAAGGCTTTTGAGCAATGTGCCGGATTTATGAGAATTTCAGACAGAGAGGAAGTTTTAGATGCTACAAGTGTTCACCCTGAGTCTTATGAAGTTACTAAGAAACTTTTAGATAAGTTAGGGCTTGAAAAGAATGAACTTTCTATGGGATTAAGTGGGATTTCTAAAAAGATTGTTGACTATGAAAAGCTTGCAAAAGAACTTGAGGTAGGCGAGATTACTCTAAGAGATATTGTAAAGGAGCTTGAAAAGCCTGCAAGAGATCCTAGAGATGAGATGCCGAAACCTATTTTAAGAAGTGATGTCTTAGATATGGAAGATTTGAAGGAGGGAATGATACTTAAGGGGACAGTTAGAAATGTCATTGATTTCGGTGCATTTGTGGATATTGGAGTTCATCAAGACGGACTCGTACATATCTCAAAGCTTTCAAATAAATTTATAAAGCACCCTCTCGAGGTAGTGAGTGTAGGAGATATAGTTGAAGTAAAGGTTATAAGCATTGACATTGACAAAAAGAGAATTGGACTTACAATGATTATATAGATTTTACTTATATCATAAATAATTTTGTATACTATGTATATAGGAGGTTATATTATGGGACAAACAAGTATAAATATTAGAATGGACGAAGAGTTAAAAAAACAGTTTGATAGTTTTTGTGATGATGTAGGAATGACAATGACAATGACAACAGCTATTTGTATTTTTGCAAAGACAGTAGTTCGTGAACAGAAGATTCCATTTGAAATTAGAAATTATATGCCAAATAAAGATACTATAAGAGCTATGGAAAATGTTATTAATGGTGTAGAAATGAGTAAGGAGTTTAATTCTGTAAAGGAATTAATGGAGGACTTGAATGAGGACGATTAAATATGAAAAATCATTCAAGAAAGATTATAAACGCATAGTAAAACGAGGTTATGATATAAGACTATTTGAAATAGTTGTTAGTATGTTAGCTAATGATGAAACTTTACCGGAAAAGCATAGAGATTATAGTTTAAATGGGAAATATTCAGGTTTTATAGAATGTCATATTACACCTGATTGGCTTTTGATATATCGTATGGATAATTCTAAGTTGATTTTAATATTGACAAGAACAGGAACGCATAGTGATTTGTTTTAAAGTAAATATGATTTTGGAGTAAAATATGGAAAATAAAGATGTAGCAGTAGAAACAAATGAGCCTAAAAAAGAATTTATTCCCAAACTTAAATTTAATATAAATCTTAATACAAAAGACTTGTGGCTATTTTCAATGTATCACTCTTATAAGGGTTTACAAGGGATTTTTAATGTTGTCTTTACGGTTTTATGGCTTTACTTACTAATTGCACAATATAGCGAGCTTACATTTGCAAGAAAAGTCTTATACCTAGTTTTTGTAATGATGTTTTCAGTAATCCAACCAATGCTTTTATATCTAAAATCTGCCAATCAAGCAAGGTCAAAGGCTATAAAAGGGGGATTTTTACTAGGAATTTCTGATGAGGGATTACAGATAAGTAAGGAAGAGGCAAGTGGAATCTTTAAATGGGAAGATATTTTTAAAATAATTTATTATCCGAATCTTATAATCATATACATTGATGTAAGAAGAGCGTATCTTATCCCTAAAAGATATTGGAAAGAAGATAAGGACAAACTATTTGAGATTTTAAAGTCTAATACAAGAGGTTAGTATGAAAAAAATAGAACATTTTAATAGCAGTAGTGAAAGTGATACCTTGGACTTTGCCTATAAACTCGCAAAAAGGATAAAAGTAGGCACGGTAGTATGTCTTGACGGAGAGCTTGGAGTTGGAAAGACTGTATTTGCAAAGGGCTTTGCAAGGGGGCTTGGTGTAGAAGATGAAATCACAAGTCCTACATTTACAATAGTTCAAAGCTATAAGGGAGAGGTTTTATTTCATCATTTTGATGTCTACAGAATATCGGATATAAGTGAGTTTGAGGAAATAGGTTATGAGGAATTTTTTTATGGAAATGGAATCTGCCTTGTGGAATGGTCAAAGCTTGTAGAAGAGGCAATTCCTAAAAATGCTGTTAAAGTAACAATAAGTAAAGACATAGAAAAAGGTTTTGATTATAGAGAAATCACTTGTGAAATAGTTTTGGAAAGGTTAAAAGATTAGGGGAGAAAATGTTAATTTTAGGAATAGAATCTTCATCACTTGTAGCCTCAGTGGCAATAGTAAATGATGAAACTTTGATTGCTGAATACACAACAAATTTTAAGAAAACACATTCTCAAACACTCTTGCCAATGCTTGATGAAATAGTAAAAATGACAGGAATAGATATAAAAGAAATAGATGCAATAGCAGTATCTTCTGGGCCGGGGTCTTTTACGGGGCTTAGAATAGGTGCAGCCACTGCAAAGGGACTTGGACTTGCACTTAAGAAACCTCTAGTATCAGTTCCTACTTTAGAGGCAACGGCATTTAATCTTTTTGAAACAAATTGTCTTATATGCCCTATTATGGACGCTAGAAGAAATCAGGTATACAATGGTATTTATGAGTATAAAAATGGCGAATTTAAGACAGTTACACCTCAAAGAGCATTAGAAGTAGAAAAACTTATAACTGAATTAAATGAAATCGGCAAAAAGGTTTTATTTCTTGGCGACGGTGTGCCTGTATATGGCGACTATATAAAGGAAAATATAAATATAGAGTATTCATTTGCACCTGCACATTTAAATAGACAGAGGGCAGGAAGTGTAGCAGCTTTAGGACTTAAGCTTTTTAAAGAGGGTAAAACAGTGAGTGCAGCTGATTTTAATTTAAATTATCTTAGAAAAAGTCAGGCTGAGAGAGAATTGGAGAATAAAGAAAAAGTTGAGTGAAAATATTTTAGAAAAACTTATAGTTAGAAAATTAGAAGTTTCTGATATAGTGAAATTAGCTAAATTAGAAAATCAGGTGTTTTCAGATGCTTGGTCTGAAGATATTTTAAATGCTCTTATTAAAAATAGTTTTGATTATGCTTATATTGTCCAAAATAGTAAGTTTGAAATTATTGCATACATTAATTATAGGATAATAATTGATGAGGCAGAACTTATGAGAATAGCAGTTTTACCTAAGTATAGAGGGCAAAAGATAGGGGACGATTTAGTAAAGTATATGTTTAAAAATATAGAGCAGAAAAATATAAATATAGTAAGGCTTGAGGTACGAAGTAGCAATATTTCGGCTTTGAAATTATACAAAAGTAATGGTTTTATAGAGAGTGGTATCAGAAAAGATTATTATAATAATCCGAATGAAGATGCCATTATAATGGAGAAAAAAATATGTTAGATATATGTTTACTTGGAACAAGTGGAATGATGCCATTGCCATATAGGTGGCTTACTTCAATGATGTCAAGATGTGAGGGCAGCAATCTTTTAATTGATTGTGGAGAGGGAACTCAAATAGCAATTAAAGAAAAAGGTTGGTCGCCTAAACCGATTGATGTCATTTGTTTTACACATTACCATGCAGACCACATTGGAGGCTTACCTGGGTTACTCTTAAGTATGGCAAATTCAGAAAGAACTAAACCGGTAACTATAATAGGTCCAAAGGGACTTGAGAGGATTGTAAATTCACTTAGAATACTTACTCCTGAACTTCCTTTTGAACTTAAACTTTATGAATTTAAAGAGGATATAGAAAGACTTGAGTTTGCACCATACATTATAGAAAGTTTTAGGGTAAATCATAGAGTAACCTGCTATGGTTATAGAATAAGTATCCCACGAAAAGGAAGATTTAATGCAGAAAGAGCAAAGGAACTTGAAATACCTTTGAAATTTTGGAATAGACTTCAAAAAGGGGAAACTATTACTGATAATGGTGTTACATTTACCCCTAATATGGTTATGGGAGAGGAAAGAAAAGGTATAAGTGTTACATACTGTACAGACTCAAGACCTATGCCTGTGATTGCAGAATATGCAAAAAATTCAGACCTTTTTATATGTGAGGGAATGTATGGAGAGGAAGAAAAGTTTATAAATGCAAAAGAGCATAAACATATGACAATGTATGAGGCGGCAGAACTTGCAAAGATTGCAAATCCTAAGGAATTATGGTTTACACATTATAGTCCGTCAATGAATAAACCTGAGGAATATTTGGATAAAGTTAAAAAGATTTTTCCAAATTCAAAAACACCTAGGGACGGTTGGACTAAAGAACTTGGATTTGATGAGGAGTAATATGGAAAAAGATATAAATATTTTAGCAATAGAAACTTCTTGTGATGAAACGGCGGCGGCAGTAGTAAAAAATGGTAGAGATGTTTTATCAAATGTAATATCCTCACAGATAGAACTTCACACTCTATATGGTGGAGTAGTGCCTGAGATAGCCTCAAGAAAGCATATTGAAAATATAAATTATGTAATTGAAAAGGCACTTTTAGATGCAAAAATGAGTCTTGAGGAAGTAGATGCCTTAGCTGTTACTTATGGGCCGGGGCTTGTAGGAGCATTGCTTGTAGGAGTTGCAGAGGCAAAGGCAATAAGTTATGCCCTAAAAAAGCCTTTGATTCCTGTACATCACATAGAGGGGCATGTATGTGCAAACTACATTGAAAATAAAGATTTAAAATGTCCTTTTATATGCCTTATAGTTTCAGGAGGACATACTAATCTAGTAGCTGTAAAGGATTATACAAGTTTTCAAATCATAGGAAAGACAAGAGATGACGCAGCAGGAGAGGCATTTGATAAGGTCGCAAGGAGTATAGGGCTTGGCTATCCGGGAGGCCCTAAAATAGAAAAAAAGGCAAAGCTTGGCAATCCGTATGCTATTAATTTTCCAAAAGCAAAGGTAAATGACTCAAAATATGATTTTAGCTTTTCAGGTATAAAATCAGCAGTATTAAATTATCAAAATCATGCAAAAATGCTTGGAGAAAGCATAGTTATAGAAGATGTAGCGGCATCTTTTCAAAGAGCTGTTGTAGAGGTATTGACTGAACATACTATAATGGCAGCCAAGGAATATGGCATTAAAGATATAGCACTTGCAGGAGGAGTTGCCTCCAATTTTGAGCTTAGAAGATGTATGGAAAATGCTTGCAAAAAAGAGGGAATGAAACTTTTTTATCCCTCTCCAATATATTGCACTGACAATGCGGCTATGATAGGCAGTGCAGGCTATTATAGATATATCTCAGGTGTAAGAGCAGATTTAGACTTAAATGCAGTTCCGGGACTTAAGTTTGCAGTAGATTTAGATAATGAGTAATAGGGATAATATGGAAAGTACTAGAAAAAAATTCAAATCAGTAGGCATTATTTTGGCAGCAGGCTCAGGAAAACGAATGAATATGGAAATACCAAAGCAGTATATGATTTTAAATAACAAACCTCTGTTCATTCATTCCGTTATTTCATATCAAGAATCTAAAGTAGATGAGATTATAGTTGTTGTGTCAAGTGGAGAAAGAGAGCATTGCAGGGACATTGTAGATAAGTTTAAAATTAAAAAGAAAGTATATTTTGTAGAGGGTGGAAGTGAAAGGTATTTATCTGTTTATAATGCTTTGAAATTCTGCGAATCACAAAATTATGATATAGTTTCAATTCATGACTGTGCAAGGCCTATGATTACAAAAGAATTTATAAATAAATCCCTAGAAGAGGCATTTGAATATGATTCAAGTGTGCTTGCAGTATCTGTAAAAGATACTGTAAAAAGAGCAAATAAGGATATGTTTGTAGAGGAAACTTTAGATAGGGATAATCTCTATATAATACAAACTCCTCAGAGCTTTAAGTTTAAATTACTTAAGATGTCATACGATTTACTTATGGAAAATGAAGTCTGCCAAAAAGGTATTACAGACGATGCTATGGTAGTTGAAAGAATGACTGAGGTAAAAGTGAAACTTACTAAGGGCTTTTATGAAAATATCAAGATTACTACTCAGGAAGATATAGTACTTGCTAGGGTGTGGAAAAGTGAGGAGAAGTCATGAATACAAGTGGATTTTCTGATTCAGAAGTTATACTTTCAGCTATTTTGCTTAGAGATTATTTGTATTCAATATAGTAAGAGGTATAGATGTTTCTACATTATAAAAATAAAAAAAGTGATGAAGATATTGAAAAAGATATAGCAAGGATAAGAGAACAAACTACTTCTTTTACAAAGAGAAATGAAAAGGGAGTATTTATACTCGGAGATAATTTTAATGCTATGTCAATGCTACTAGATGAATTTGAAAATAAAATACTCAAACTTCCCACAGTCAAAATCAGGTCATTATATTAAAAAATCAATACTTCAACTAACAAAATAACGGTTTATACTATCAACAAACTACTATTCACACAGATTTTTCTAAGTACGGAATAAAAGTCGCTGTCACACCTCCCCTCCTTCCCCCTTAGCAACGTAAACAATTATAAATCCACCCACCGCTAATCATTTGTACTGTTTTTTATCAGCTGATTCCCCACAAACGATTACTGTTGTTTATGTTGCCAACTCTCCGATAAATCGGAAGTTCTTAAAATACAGTTTCATAATTACCAATTATTTAAAATGTACGATTTATCTTTTAAGTCCTCTAAATTAAGAATTTTCTACATCTCCCTATCTTGACAGCCTATAATACAGTTTTATATACTATCTCTGAAATTTACTTATAAGTTTGACTAGGGGGAAAAATAATGGAATCTATACAAGCATTCTTAAAACGAAAAGATATTGAGATATCTGCCAAACGTTATGGTATTGATGCACTTGGAGCTATGGCTCAGGGACTTTTTTGTTCTCTTTTGATAGGTACTATAATCAATACCATAGGAACTCAATTTCATATAGGCTTTTTAAGTTCACCGGTGGCAACTGTTGCCGGTGTTGATTATACTGTCGGAGGGCTTGCCGGTGCAGTAAGCGGTCCTGCTATGGCTGTTGCCATAGGTTATGCACTTCACTGTCCGCCGCTTGTACTTTTTTCTTTGATAACGGTGGGATTTGCCTCCAATGCTCTTGGAGGTGCGGGAGGACCTTTGGCAGTTCTTTTTATTGCGGTTATCGCCGCTGAGGTCGGAAAGGCGGTCTCTAAAGAAACAAAGATAGACATCTTGATAACTCCTTTGGTTACAATTGCAGTAGGAGTTTTGCTTTCAGCATGGTGGGCACCTGCTATAGGAAAGGCAGCGATGAAGCTTGGAGATGTAATTATGTGGGCTACCGAGCTGCAACCGTTTTTAATGGGTATACTCATATCTTTACTTGTCGGAATGGCGCTTACTCTTCCCATATCTTCTGCTGCGATCTGTGCCGCTTTGGGGCTTACCGGACTTGCCGGAGGTGCTGCGGTAGCCGGTTGCTGTGCACAAATGATAGGCTTTGCGGTTATGTCCTTTCCTGAAAACAAATGGTCGGGGCTTATATCACAGGGTATAGGTACTTCTATGCTACAGATGGGAAATATTGTTAAAAACCCTCGTATCTGGATAGCTCCTTGCCTAACCTCTATAATTACCGGACCTTTGGCAACCTGCTTTTTTAAGCTTCGTATGGATGGAGCTGCGGTTTCTTCAGGTATGGGTACTTGCGGACTGGTAGGGCAAATAGGTGTTTACTCCGGTTGGGTCAAAAATATTTCCGAGGGCAGTAAACTTTCTATCAGCACATTTGACTGGGCAGGTCTTATACTCATTTCTTTTGTACTGCCTGCAATTATTTGTCCTTTGATAAATATGTTTTTAAGGAAAATAGGCTGGGTAAAGGAAGGGGATATGAAGCTTGGCTAATGTCAGAAAAACTTTTTTGAAGTAAAAGCCGCTTAATAACATATATCTAAACTACCTGAACCATAACTAAAATAAAACAACTTATATAAATTACCATAAAAAAATGAGAAGATATCCACTGTATTGTGAATCTTCTCATTTTTTCATAAAAATCAAAATCAGAACCTAAGCACATTCATATATATTAATAAGATAGCTGCATTTACCCCTTCCCATATAATAAGGAATACTGCCTCCTGCCAAGTTCTTGTCTTTACAAGAAAAGGTCCCAGCGGCAAATGCAGTTTTTTATTTGTAAGAGGCCACAGTATGGGGCAACCTTTTTTATTAAACATATCTTCTACTATGTGAAACAGCCAGCCAAATCCCATACCGAAGAGTAAGGAGGGCAGTACCTCTTCTCCGGAATATGACAGTGCTGCAAAAATGCCTGCAACTGCCAAGGTTTTTAATAATGCAAATCTGCCCTTAAGTGTTAAAATACCGAATATTAATCCAAATATAGCCGATATGATAAGCTTTGTATTAAGTGAATAATTTACTGCCATTGAAAGGTAGCAAGTTGCCACAAAGACTAAGGTATGCGTGATTCCCCTATGTTTTAAAAACGGTGATACAAACGGAAACTTTTTACTTACTCTTGAATTTTCAATATCCACATCGGGCAGCATAGAGCCGACAACAGCTGTAGGAATGCCCAGTAAGGGATAGATGGTTAGCGGTTCGCTACCTATAACGGGTATATTGATTCCTTTCCTATACAGGTATGCAAAAACAGCATAGGAAGTTGTCGTGGCTATTAAATGTGTCTGTACTGTCATAGTCTTCCTCTCTCGTATATCAATCTAATAAGTTTATTTTAAAAATATATAATTTATTATTTTTATATTATATTCACTTATTAATATAAGGGCAACACATTTAATATCCTTTGTTTGCCTTTATTACTCGGCACTTATACCTATTTGTACCTTTTCTTCTTGTGACAGCGTTCTGCCCGATATGATCTCTTCTACTTCTTTCAATACCTCTTCTTCATTTAGTACCTTGTATACAGTGGATATTATATGGTATGTTGAGCTCAAACTTTCTTTATCGTATTGGGCACTATAATTTTGATCTATAGCTATGAGTTTTCCGTCAGGTGAAATGCAGCCGTTGACATTATAGTCTTTAACTGAGGTATTAAGTGTCATCATCAGCCTGCCTGTTGAAAAATCAACTACATAACATCTTCTGTCAGTCTCGTTATTTCTTATCATCATCAATATGTCTACATTTTCATTGTATAAATTTACATCCTCAAAACTAAGTGCTGTCTGACTGCATTCCTCATCCATTTCCCAAGTGCTTAATCCTTCCTTACTGCTCCAGCTAAAGGCGGTGTTATTTTGTATACCCTTTAATTTTATTTCATCACCTTCGTTTTGGACACTTATAACTTCTCCGGGGATATCATCTATATGCTCACCGCTTTCAAGATCATAGACTGATGCTATACCTGCAAATCTGTTTATTACAAGGATTTTTGAGTCTTTTGATAATTTTACATCTCCTGAGTCATCCTTTATATTGCTGTAACTTTTTACCTGTGTTAAATCCCTTGTATCATATATTTTAAGTCCGTCTATATTGTCCAGCAAAAGTATTTGTTTTGAATCATCAGTAAAAGTAATTGATGATAAAGTTGTATTTATAAATACCCTATTATCTGCATCATCTTGAATACCATATAATTTTAATACCGGCTTTAATTTTGCTGTATCCCCTTCCTCCATACTCAAGTATGCATAATACTTACCGTCATTTGATATTTTATTATATCTTCCATTTGACATTTCACCATAAGTTGTTGCACTCTTAGGTGTGATTTTTTTACTTGTCTTTCCGTTATCATCTGAAATCAAAAAATTATTTCCATCAAATAGTAACATATATGAAAAATTATTGGATTCCCCCATTATTCTCGCATATATAGGCTCGGATAAGACTCTTGATTTTAAGTCAATTATCTTTATTGTCTGACTTTCATGTGAGTTTGCAATTATCTTGCTTCCATCCTTTAGAAATATAAATTCTATAGGCACACCTCCACCATAACTTAAATTGTCTTCCACCATGAACTTGTCTTTCCATATTGAATACTTACCGTTTTCTCCAAATCCCACTACAGTATTGGTATTATAGTTGTAGGTAAAATACTTCATGTTTAGATCTGAAAAATATATCTCATCAGTTATTTCACCGCTATTTCCATCTACAAGATATATATTGGCATTTGCTTTTATTGCGATTTTTTCACCATTATCACTTTCCGACATTACTTTTGAATCATCGGCATTAATATACATCTCTTTCTTAAATATCTCTTTTTTATCTTCAAGTGAGACCTTTACCATCTCGGCATCCGTAAGCAATATTATACTTTTATCATCATTAGAATAATTTGCCGCTTTATATGGTCTGTCATATTCTGTCCCATCTATTCCGTCAGCTTTTAACCTCGGGATCACCTCTATTATACTGCCGTCCTTTAGGCTTCTTCTAGTAAGTTGCTCTTCTTTATTTGAATATAAAACTGTAAGTACCTCACTACCGTCTTGTTTTATATCGGCATACCTTACCCTTTCGTTAATTACAAATTCTCCTTCTTTTTGCCATGTTTTGGTATCATATACATAAAAGCAGGTATCATCATTAGCGTATGTCACATAAAACAATTTGGAATCATCCTCTGAGAATTGAGTAAGCATCGGTATACCCTCTATTTCGAGTTTTACCTTTTCCTCTCCTTTTTCCAAATCATATATGATGCAGGTACTGTCAAATGAAGATGATGCCAAGTATTTGCCGTCTTTCGAAAAATCCACAAATTTAACTTGTTGACTGTGCCCTGAAAATCTCTTTAAAACCTCACCGTTTTCGACACTTGCTATAGCAGTATCATTATTTTCAAGACCGTAAGCTACATATTTTTCATCAGCACTTAAAGACATAAATGTAAATTTGTTTTTAGTAGATATTGCAGTAAGAGTAGATGCTCCATTATGGTATACAGTAGCATTAAGTATAGACAGTTTGTCGGCGTTCAAAGTCTCATAATCTTTAGTTTCCTTATTTATGGGCTTTATAGCCTCCTCGGCTACTAGCACCGCCTTTATATAATCACCCTCTTTCAAAAAATCCTTGGCGGTTTTCATCAATATTCTTGCATTGGACTGTACCGCCTCCCGCCTTGCCAGCTCCGCCTTTTGATAAGCATTTGCCATAAATAAGCCGAATATTAAAAATATCGCTCCGGACAAGGATAAAATACTCAAAATAAGTCTGTTTTTTCTTTCCTTATCCCTTTGCTTAAGATCTCCGAAACTGCAACCCAGAATCGTTGCCATTATTCTGTATTTTTCGGTTTTTAATATATTTAAGGACTGCTTGGTAAGCTCTTTTAGTTTTTGCCTATTATTATTTTGCAGCTGCTCGTATCCGACAAAATCCTTTTTCAATACCTCATCAGGTCTTATATCCGCTGCCAATATATCCTGCAAGCTTTCATTATCTTTATTTTTAAGTTCCTTAAGTGGCTGTGAAAAAGCTTCATCAGGTTCTCCTTCTATCAATACAGGTATTATCCTCTCATCTCCATGCAGGCTTTTAAATATCTCCACCTCTTTTTGACACCATTCCGACAAAGGTGTTCTCTTTGAGCATAGGACAATAAGATACCTACTTGTTGCCAGTGCCTCTTTTATTGATGCACTAAGATCTCTGGCAGCAAGCTCCTCCCTATCTCTAAATATCCTAAATGTAGGTTTTTTACCGTTTTTATAAAACTCCTTAGGAGGCTTAAATGTTTCTATCATCTGATGTATCTGCTTGGCTATGCTTTGATCCGGCTCTACATGTCTATAACTTATAAAAGCATCATACTTGTAATTTATTTCATTATATTCATAAGCAGCCTTTTGCATTTCATCAGATGTTTGTCTGTGTATTTGTTCATTTTCCATTTTTAATCCTCCTTTTTGAAGAGAGTGAATACCGACAATAGGTCATATTCCGGATGACAGATCTCGAATTTTTCACCTATTATTATTTCCCAATCATCTATTAAACAAGGATGTGTTTTTAAGTTTTCATCCTTCTTTTCTCCATATCTGAAGTTCATCGCATAGTAACTGTTACACCATCTTTTGTGCTCAAGTCTTGACAAAAAGTCAAGTAAGGGAGCCTCTTCCAAATACTTACAAAACTGCCTTCTAAACTCTTCCTTATCACCTTTTCTGATTTCCTGTAGGTCTGTAAACTCTTCAAATTTTTTATGTAAATAATCCTCCATCTCCTCTTGTGATTTATCAAAAAATACTTTTCTTACTATTTCTTCCTTCACTCTGTCGTGGGCAGCCGATAATCTGGAAGAAGTCTTCTTTACATAGGAGAGTTCATTCCATTTTTTGCCTTCTCCCATACCTGCCGCCTCGGAAGACTTGTTATAACTGTCATTAAATTGTTTTGCACGATTATCAAGTGCCTCTCTTATCATGACATCTTCAGTCATTATTTGTGAAACATCACCGAAAATCTTGATTTTATCATAATTTTTAGGCAGTACATGGCTTAAGTCTATGTTGGATACATTTCTTATTATCTTAGGTACATTTTCAAAATACCTGTTTAACAACTTAAGATTTTCAAGGCTTTTAACCACATCTTCATTCATTAAAAATATAAGAGATAAATCATCATCATTTTTTATACTTCTTAAATGCTCCTGCAATAAGCCTTTTTCATATCCAAGGTCTATTACTTCTATATCCAAGGCTTTTTTAAGCCCTTCATTGTCAAACAAAAGCTCGCTCATATACTGCTGCGCATCAACATCTATTATACTGACCTTGGTGTTATCTTTTAAGGATATGGTCATATCATTGGCAATATGTTTTAATAATGTAAGTGTCAGTTCATTTATGCCTATTATTAAGATGTGGATTTTTCTTATGCTTTCGTCAATCAGCTCTGCCAATATTTTATCTCCTATATGTGAAAGTTTGTCTAAATTATTTGATAGAATCTCACTTACACATTTATCGGATATAAGCATTCTTATGCTTAAGTCTGTTTGATCAAAGTGTACGGTGTCTATTTTTTTAAGTTTTTCTTCTTTCTGCCTCTCAAGGCTTAGCATATCTTCAATATAGGCAGACACTGTCTTAGACTCACATTTAACATAACAGGTAATATGCCTTTTAGGTTTAATTCTTTTTATAACATTGGTGTAGAGGGCATAGTTTTCCAAATCCACATCCGAGCAAAAAAACATATATTTTACATTATTGATATTTACAGTGCCAAAAAGCTCTTTTATCTCATTACTATCGCTGTTTTCAAAATCTATCTGATATGTGGCTATTCCCTTTTTCTCATATTTATTCTTTAGGTTGTCATCAATAAAATTCTTTGAAATAAGTGAAATCTTATATGAGTTTTTCCCGTTTATTAAATTATTGATTAATGTCTCTCCCATGAAACTGTCTTCAAATACCAAAATATGGTTGGCGCTTATTTTGTTAAACAGTGTATTTTTAAGATTGAGCAAGGTGTTTGAAATCTTTGTAAATACAAAGGTGGATGTAAGTATGGGAGCCATCCACTTTGCCACTTCATAAAAAATAGAAGTCTTGTCTTCCGCCGATACCGGAGATACGAATAAAAATAGCTTTATAGTACCGTACAAAACCGCAGAAAGCAGTTGCAACGGGTCATCTATCTTGACTTTATAATATTCGTAAAGACCTTGCAGTCCAAAAACAAGTGTTAGCGTAAATAAGACAAGATATATTTTTTTCTTGTAGTAAGTTTTATTTTCCCTCATAATTATCACCTTTTCACATTATGCTATGTATTTTTCACAATTGCTGTCTTAAGCTTTTTATGTAAATCAAGTAGAGTGTTTTAGCCTCACTACTCACTTATAAAGCGGCTTTTGATACCTTTTGATATAAGGTAACGATCCCTTAAGCCGCTTTTGATATACAAAAAACATTGCCCTCATTATATATTATGAGGGCAATGCCTTACAACTATAGTTTCTAACGACAAACTTAATGATTTATAACGATATTGCCAATTTAATCATACATTACTCGGTTTTCAATATCAAAAAGCAGCTCTTTAAGCATATTTTCCTGATATCCTGCCAGTCTGCGCTCCTTTATACACTCAGCTGTTTTCTTTAATACGGGGTGTGCGATATTTTCAAGCTTTGCTCTTCCAAGCTCTCCTATTTTTTCTTTTGAGATACTCCTTTCATAATCCTTTGGCGTCATTCTCCATATATGAATATTATCTCCGAATTTCTTCCAAAGTCTGTCTGCAATGCGGATACCGTCCGGGTCTATATCTCCGTTATAAAAGATTTTAACTTTGGCATCCAAAATATATGTAATAAGTACCTGTGCTACGGCACGAGGCTGACCGGAAGTACATAAAAGGCTGTATTTTGAATATTTTACATTGTTGATAAGATAACTGAAAACCATTTCATTTTCCACCACATACAATTTATTTTCGTATACCTTGGCAGCAACTACCCCCTTCATATTCTCCATAGTGATCACACAGGCTTCTCTTCTGTCACAGAATGCATCATAAGCCGGATGTCTGCCGTCTTTGGTAAGCAAACGAAGTCCGAAAGCATGAACCATGGATGATATATTATCCGGGGCAATGCACACCTTTTCAAGCACTTCCCTCCACCGGTGAGCATTTTGCGGCAGTTCTTCTTTTTTAATATAACAAATTGCATGTATTAAAAGTAAGCCGGCTGATGTATCCTTGTCAAAGTAATGAGGATTATCACTTATCTGTGCAGCCAGCACCGCTAAGGGACATTCATCCTCGCCCTCACTTAACTCCTTTATCTTCACCAATGCCTTTTTGATATTTTGAATTAGTACTTCCGCCTGTATCTCATCCCTTTCATATTCCCTCATAAGTATATTATATCCGTACTTTTTCCCGGAAATCATTTCACCAAGCCATAAAAGTGCCGTCTCATCCCTATCACTTTCTTCTTCAAAGCGCCTGTATATTTTCTTAAAAAACCTCTGTTTTTTCTTTTCTTTTTCTTCAATACGGCTCTTGGTAGTGATAAGTTTTTCTCCAAAATACTCCTCAAGTACTGACTTTATATCAAGCGGTGCAAAGCGGGTTTTTTGTAGTCCCCTCTCAAATTCCGCAAATGAAAAGCTGATATTTTCTTCATAAAACACCTTAGAGAGTATTCCTCCTATTGCCTGCCTTTCTTCCTTTGAAGTATTTGAAAGTTTGATTTTTCCTGCCGGCTTTCCGTAGGATTGCCATTTTTTCTTACATTCTATAAGACATCTGTGATATTCTTTCTGCCTTTTAAAATAATCGGCACATTCTTTATTATTGCACATCTAATACCCTCTCATATCCATTCCATGTATAGCAAATCACTGAAACGATCTGTGAGTCCTGTGGTCTTGAAAGCTCGGCAATCTTAATTCCTTTTACTGTTTCAAAGCAGCCCCATAATGACTGGGAGTTCATGATATAATCAAAATCCAGCTTGTGTACAAGCTCAAACATACTGCTTATATTTTTATCATCTACCCCCGCAAATGCCTCATCCAAGGCAATGATTCTGGGATGGCTGTCTTCCTGTGCCTTTTTGTATTGTGCATTGACCGCTGCAAAAAGCGGAACATACATAGCCATGGCTTTTTCTCCTCCGCTGAAGCGGTTAAATGCGGCATTGGTCAAAAACTTTCTTTCACCTTCCCCACGCTTAAAATACATATGAAATTCAAACCATTTACGATAATCCAAAGCATCTCTGACAAGGTCCATATAATTGATTACATCCTGCTTTTCTTCCAGTTTAAGTTTTTCCATACGGATCCTGCTTCGAAAGTGCTCTGCAACCTTCTCAATGTCTTCCATAGTCAAAAGGCTATGGTCTCTTAGTAAAATTTGTTCAAGTTCTACAGTATCAAGCTCCATATCATTTTCCGCCTTACATGGTTTCCAATCCAATGAAAAACTCAGTCCCATTGAAGTGTCCATCTCTTTCATAAGCTTTGACATATCTGCAACCCATTTTCTGCTTTCTGCAATTCTGTCTGTAAGTTGTCTGCTGATAGTCTGAGATAAAATATCCTCAAATAACTCCCTGTCCTTTTGTCTAATCAATAACTGAGTCTCATCAATTGCCTGTTTTATGATTTTGTAAAACTCTTCCAGATACACCTTTTTTCCGTTCCATGAGGAAACCACACGCACCCTCTTTCGTATTGTACCGGCTGCCGCCTCAATTTCCGTGGCAGACTCCGGCACTTCATCAAAACATTCTTCCAAAGCTGTTCCGTAATTGACCAAACTTCCGTTATGTCTTTGGTATACCTGATGTAATGCCTGCAAAAGTTCTGTCGCCTCTCTGTTCTTATCACCTTCCCTAAGTAGCGACACAGCTTTTTTTGCACATTCAAAAAGCCCCTGCCCCTCTCTTTCAAATACCAGCTTAAGTGCCAGTTCTTCTTCAAAATATTTCCTCAGATAGCTTTCCACGGTTATCTTTTGCCTAAGACTTTCTTTTTGTTTCGGCTCCTCCTCAAGGATTATGTTACGCCTTTCCTCCAACCTTGCCAAATCTTTATTTAATTTGTCACACTCATTTGCAATCTCTTCCAATTCTTTATTAAGCTGTTTTAAGCGTTCGGCTTTTTTTGCAATTTCCGGACGCTTAAGGTACTCATCAAGCTTTTGAATTTGTATTCTACTCTCCTTTTCCTTGCTGCTCCAACTGCGCTGTTCTAAAAAGGCATCGTCTGACAACTGTTCATTTTGAACAAACCTTTCATTTTCTACCCTAAGATATTCCTTCCTGCTCTTAAGTTTCAGCAGTATTTGCCTTATCTCCTGCCAAATGCGACCATAGTCTTGTGCCATATCTATAACTTCACTGTAAGCATCATAAGTTCTTCCGTAGGGGAAGGGCTTGCATTTTTGAAGTACAGTCTGATATTGCATATCTTTTTTTAGTTGCAACTGCCTCTTTTGAACTTCTTTTTCCTGACATTCCTCAGATATTTTTTGCAACCTGTACTCACAGTCTTTTTCATATTCCAATGCGGTATTGATCATAGAAAAACCGGGAAGTTTTTGATATTCCTCCTGCAATTTTTCCAAGTGCTCCAATATAGCTTCAATCTCTTTTTCAGCAATTTTGATTGTCTCTTCAATATCAAGAATTCGCATTTCAAGTTCACGGATTTTCTCTTCTTTCTTTCTCTTTCTTGCCAAAGCCCCCACAAATTCCGCATTTTTAGTTTTATCAGCCCTTCCTGCAAGGATTCCCTGTCTAAAACCGCCATCCCTGCCAAGGTATATTCCCTGCTCCAACTCTTTATCTTCAAAAATATTTCCAAGTATCCTCTCTACAGAGTCTTTTAGATTCCGATCCAATTCCTCACTTGCTTTTAACTTTGAAAAACCTGAATTTGCATTTTCTTTCACATATAAAACAGTATCTAAAAAATCAGGATGCTGCTTTGTAATATTTTCAAAATCATTCTTTGATACTACCAGTGCGTCTAAAATCCCCATACTTTCAAGCTGTGCTTCAAGTCTTGCACAATCCGCCTCAGAAAGCTCTGTTGAAAATTCCACGGTCTTATAAAAAGGCAGTGCCTTGATACCTTCTTCCTCCATTTTCTTTCTTGAAAGCTCCACACTCTCGCTTCGAAGCGGCTTTAGCTCCTCTGTATTTTTCAAATATGCAAGTTTTTCCTTTCCCTGTTCAAGTTCTTCATTTCTGAGCTTTTGCTGATACTCTAAATTGTTTTTTTGAACCAATATTTCATTGCGTTGCTGCTCATAATCGCTGCGTAAAAGTGCCTGTACTTCTTCCGCATCTTTAAGCAAATGATACTCTCTTATCCTCTCCTCCAACTTTATAAGCAGTTTATTATCCGGTTTCCAGCAAAGACAGGTATCCTTAGCGGTATAAATATCCTCGATCCACTTATCTATACTTTTACCGACCTCTTCTTCTGCCAGCTCAAACTTTTGTAACTCTTTTTCTTTTTGAGTCTGAAGTATCTCAAGCTCTGCTGCCGCCTCATCATATTCTGCGGATGTCTTTTCATACTCCTGTATTTTGCTTTTACATTCCGTCAAGAGTTTTTTTAATAGATCAAGACTTTTTATAATTTCACCGCTTTTACTATCTTCTTCTTTTTCTATAATTCTAAGTGCCTCTTTATGCTGATCCCACTGCAAGGTCTCCTGACACTCCATAAGTTCGGATTTTTCTTTCTCTATATCCTGCTCTATTTGCTCTATATCCGACTTAATATTTTTTATTTGACGCTCTCCCAATAAGAGCATTTCTCTTAATCCCTCGATTTTTTGCTCCCAATATACAACCTTACCGGCAGCCTCTTCGTTATCTTCCTTTGCCTTTTTTAATTTGCTGTCTATCTCTTCAAGATTTGTATCTAAAAGCCCTGCTTTCTCAACATTTTTAAGCTTTTTTTGTTCTTCCAAATCAAATAAACGCTCTGTATTTATTTTCTGTTCTTCTTCTATCTTGATTCGGTTTTGCTCCTGCATATTAAGCCGGCTTTGTTCCGTTTCTATTCTTTGCTTAATTTCAATATATGCCTGTGCTTTTTTAGCAAGCATATATTGATTATATCTGATATATTCATTTCTTATGATCTTTACATCATCAAAAGCCCGCTTTAAAATCTCCAAACTGTCCTGTATTTCATCCATCTTTTCCATGGCATCCACCATGGCTCTTAAATCTTCATCCGTCAAGATCTGCAAAGAGTCATTCAAAATCTCATATACTCTGGTAGGCTTAAATTCCTTGGAAAGTTTAGGAGCACGCACTTTCACAAGTAATTTAATAAATTGCTCATACTGCTCTTCTTTTCTGAAGCCGAAAATATGCTTATTTACCGCCTTTTTATATTCGCTTTGATTTGTGGTAAAAAAATTGTCTTCTCCAAGCTCTGCTTTCATTTCCCTTTTATCTAAAGGAATTTTGGTTGAACCCAGCTCTTTGTAAAGTTTTAAATCATAACCTATTCTTCTTCCGTTTGATATAACAAATCCCCAAAATTCCATGGGTTTTCCTTTTTTGGCTCTTTGACCTATACCGATAGTGCAGTATTCCTCTCCTTTTTTAAATTCTAAGAATAGGTATCCTGTTGACTCTTCCTTCCCCTCATCTCCAAGAAAATAGTATTCCATCCTCCTGTCACTTGAACCGAAAGGATCTAACCTGCTCGGGGTGCGATCACCGTCCAATATAAAGGGGATAATGCTTTGGGTCGTAATGGATTTGCCTGATGCGTTTTATCCTCTGAGTAAAAGCTTACCATCTACAAATTCAAAATATTCTTCATCATATAACCAAAAATTCACAAATCCTATGCGGTTCATTTGAAATCGCTCTTTCACTCTTCGCAACCTCCGTTAAAATCTTTTGGATAGGATCCTGCCATTCTCCCCACAGAGGGAAATACTGCAATATGGTCTTCATAAACTCTAATCATCATCCAATTTTTCATATATTCAAATACATGCTCTATAAGCAGCTCCTCTGTCATTTCACGATATTCCTTGCTCCATCCGCTGCTATGCTCCTTGCGACATGATAAGAGCATATCTGAAAACTGCTCCTTCGTTATATTAATACATTCATTTTCCTGTTTTTTCAAACTTCCTTCAAAGACCTTTTCTTGTATCTTTGTACAAAGCAATAAAACAACTTCTGAAAGCATACTCTCTTTGGGATGAACCACACCGTAACAATCATCCTCCTCTAATGACAGACATGCCATGTTTTTGTATAAATCAAGAGTACCGCCCATGTTATCACCTATATGCTTTGCCACACGCTGACGCTGATTTTTTAAATACAAAGAGTCTGCATCTTCAACACTATCCCAATACATTGACGGACATAGGGCAAGTTGCCTGTATACCCTATTAGTACGCATTGAGCCCCTATTTTCCAAGATTTCGTCAAAGTCCGATTTTTCAAAATCTTCAAAGGATTCAAAGCCCAGGATGTCAATTGTAAAGCTTGTGGCAAAGTACTTGGAATATCCGGTATTTTCATATAATACTTCCTGTCCGGACTCCAAACCGAAAGCCTCACTGCGCCCCTCGTATACCCTAAGCATATTTAACTTCTCTACATATTGTAAAACACGAACCAAAGATTTCCTTTGGGCAAAGGAGGTCCAATCTATGGATAGATATGACTTTAATTGCATTTCAACATAGTCTATAAGCTCCGATAAAAGAAATTGCTCCCCTTCCGCCCTGTCTTCAAGATACATAAGTACTGCACATAAAATACAATAGTCTCTAATCTCGGTAAACTCTCCTATCCCCATAAATACCTCGGCTTTAGAGGGTCTTTTTTCTAATTTCAACAAATTTTCCGTATGTATAAGTTTCCAGCCAAGCTGCTCTCTTATAAACTTTTGAAAGTTGGGAATATCTCTTTTTACTTTATAATATAAGTCCTTATCCGTATCCTTACAGATCCAAAAATTCTCTAATAATGTTCTGAGTTCATTCATAAAGTTTTAAACTCCAATACAAATGCCGGCATAATCAAATCTCCGTCTTCGCATTTTAACACACACTCTTCCTTAGACTTTGTCAAATGATATTCCTGCCCATATTCTGTTCTTCCTATTTTCATAGAATTCATATTAGCCCGAGTGATCCATTGCAAAAATATGATCCTTGTTTCTTCCGAAATAACCTCTTCTATTTCTGAAAATGTTATCTTATTATCCTTGATATAATACATAACTATGTCTTTTTGCCTTTTTATTTTTTGCAGATATTGCTCTCTTTGTATATGTTTTTCTATGGACTTATCACTAAATCCTCTTTTATCTTTTTTCTCACGATAAGATCTGGTGTGGGGTTTTAAAAGAAAATTTGCCGCTTCCTCATTGTAGATACTATCATTTATACCATTTGCATCACGAGGTTTCAATATCTTAAAATGTTGGATTTTTTGTGCTCCAAAAACATGAGCCGACAGTTTATGTGCCTCTTCCAAATCTTCACACTTTAAAAACAGCTCCAAAAACTTACGGTAATCATCCTTTCTGCTGATTCCTCCGTTTTGCAACTGAACGATCAAGGCTGCATTTTGAATAATCTTTCTTATTACATCATTGGTGATTTTAAGAACCTTCTTGCACTCACACTCATTTTCAGAAGAATCTATGAACCAGTTTTTTAAAGAGTTCCATTTTCCAACTACATTTTCCCGTATGCCGGGCTCTGCATTTCCATTCAGTTGTAACAGTGCATGGGGAATGTCCAGCTCGCTTTGTATCACCTTTTCAATAATATCTGACTCTATCACCAAAATATTGCTGCTTAAAATCTGCTCAATTCTTTTTGAATGTCGCTGTAATTCCTGCACGAATTCATTTAAATACTTGATAAATTTATCCTTATGCAGCACAAACTCCACCGACTTCATAAGCTGCTCTGTTTTTCCGGAATAAAAATCTCTAAGATAGTCCTGATAGCTCTGATTCAGTCTCTTAAAGTCCTCCTGAATCATACCCCACCACTCATTAATTTCTTTATTGCTTCTATTCTTTATTTCCTGTGCCCTTTGAAGGCTCTTTTCCAATCGTACAAAAAAATTCGTAGATAAATTCCCCGATTCTACAAAGATATTTTCTAATCGTACGGTAAGACGCTCAATCTCCACCGCATACTCTGACATAGTGTATCTATATTGCTTATTCTTATAATCGGCAATAGTATAGACCCTTCCCGGATCCTGTATCGGAGTAAGATTTTTCCACTTGACTAAAGCCTCCAAGTCCGCTAACAACTGCTCCATTGTATAATCAGCAAATTTTTCATCCTGTTTAAGCAGCATGAAAATATCTTCTTTATATAACTGAAAATGCATCTTTTCATATTCACGGTAAAAGCAGCGCATAATCTTTCTATATGTAGGTGCGTTCGGTACGGACAAATACGATGTCTCATTGATCGGTTCAAAAAATTCCATTTTATTTACAGATATTTCCATAACACTGTCCCCAATTCTTACAAAATTGTATTTTTTTCCGGCTTGTTTTTTCCATATTAATAGCACTTTTATTAAAATACCTGTATTACAGTTTCAAGATATTTTATATAACTATAAGCCATCCCTCTCCCTCATGTACTTTTCAACTTCCTTTTCTTCAAGTTTTCTCACCTGTGTATTCTCATATTCCTTATATTCTTTTACGGCAAAGACAGGCTGCATAGTCTTACAGATTTTTCCTTTATTCTTTTTTAAGTATGATTTCATATCCTCATTATCAGTAAAAATTTTATATGCCAACCTTCCTTTTTCACTTTCAATTTCATAAATACCGCATGACTTTTTCATACTGTAGTCGGCACTGCGCAAGTATAGTTTTGCTATTTCCAAAGATTTGAAAGGAAAGTTCCACCTTTGTAATTTTCTTACAGGCTCTACTTCTATACAAATACAGCGTACGCAAGTTCCGCAAATATACTGAGTGTGGTTTTTTAGGCACTCTGAAGGATTTAATAAAGGAATTACCCTATTGTTGCCTGAGTAGCATTCTTCACACATTTTATGTACCGCCTTTCTTCATATATTTTTGATTATACAAATCTCTATTATTCCAAACCGTCATCAATGATCTTACATACCGCCATTTTCTCAAATACAAATAAGACTTTACCCTTTGCCGTATCTCCTATTTTATCATATAACCTTCCGGCACTCATTGACTCACCCTTTACAGTGTAGGGGCTATTTGCCACATAACCGCATTCGCCAAGTCCTTTTACACTTACTTTAATTGCTTCTTTATCATACTCATTATCAAGTTCTTTTTCCAACTTAACTATCAATCCCTTTTCCATAAATTCACTTCCGAAATAATGATTACAACCTGTTATTGTGAAATACATCTCATCCATACTTAGTCCTCCGTTTTAACAGTGCTTTTTTATAAACTCCTCTTTACATAAACGCTATTTTCATATGAAAATAAAAACCTAAAAACATCTTTGTAAGTTCTCATTATACAGATCAAGCTGTCCAATAAACACACCTCGCAACATGAATTTATGTTCTTTTACATCTTATATTGTTTTACAAGTCTTTCAATTTCCGTCTTCATCATATCCACCACACTTTTAGGGGAGGTAATTACAACTCCTTCACCAAGTCCTATGACCCATGCAAGAAATTGCTTGCTTATCGCCACTTCAACATTTGCAACAAATTTTTTATTATCTATAGGGATTATCGTAACATCTTTCCCGAAACGATCAATTATCACTCCTGCAAAAGAATTTTCACATTCAAGACTTACTCTTTCTTCCTTACCTGCATACATTCCGAATATTTTTCTTGTATATATTGCCATATCAAATGATTTGAATGTCTGTCTTCCCTCTCTCTTTTTATCATTTGATTTGATATTAAGCATTTTATCAACCCTGAAGTGTTTTATAATTTTCTCATCGGCATCATAGGCTATCAGATAATAGTTTTCATCATCCCATGACAATGACCAAGGGCTTACCTCGTACAAAGCTCCGTTATGTCTAAGTTTCATCTTTTTATTAACATCCCACTGAAAATACTGAAATGTTATTTTCGAATTCTTTGCTATAGCGGTGTGTATCCTGTCCACATTATAGTAAATACTTTCATTCATGGTCTTTACACGCCCCGCTACAAAAACCTGTCTATGTAACTTGGATGCCTCATACTTGCTGGCAAGTCCTTCTATCTTTTTTATAAGTTCATTTGATTTTTTTACGGTTATAAATTTTGATGATTGCACCGAGTCTACCAAAAGTTTCAGTTCCGCAAGTTCAAATTGTCTGTTTCCTACATGGTAAGAGTAGGTTCTGCCCTCTTGAGTACCTATTATATCAAGTCCGTATAACCTCAAATTTTCTATATCGCTATACAGACTTTTTCGCTCCGCACTTATGTCGTACGCCTTCAATGCATCAATAATCTCAGGCATGGTAATACTATGCTGCTCATCAGTAAGCTCCGATAAAATCTTCATAAGGTATATTAATTTTAACTTCTGATTTGATGACTTTGCCATAGACTCCTCCACTTTAAGCCCCAATCAGGGACTGCTTATCTGTCGGTTTAATCAATTAACAGTATAGCAAATACTTATACTTAATAACAGAAAAAAAAATTTTATCTTGAAATTTATTTTTTTTCTGTTATAATATCCTTTGTATTTTCTAAAAAGACAGTTGTATATGTATGACGGACAGAGAGGTATGTATTATGAAATTAAAAAAATTGTTGGCTGTTTCTGCAGCAGCTCTTATGTTGGCTTCATCAATCTCAGCCTGTAGCGGCGGCTCCGCTTCACAAAGTGCAGGTGGAGATAAGGTGATAAAGATTGGTGTATTTGAACCCCTTACCGGTGAAAACGGTGGTGGCGGTCTGCAAGAGGCTATGGGCATACGCTATGCCAACACAGTTTATCCTACCGTAAATATAGGTGGCGAAGAATACAAGATAGAGCTTGTAGAAGTTGATAACAAGTCTGATAAGACAGAGGCTGTATCGGCTGCACAAAAACTTGTGAGCGAAAAAGTTTCAGTAGTAATAGGAAGCTACGGTTCAGGTGTATCCATAGCGGCAGGACCTACATTTGAAAGTGCAAAGATACCTGCAATCGGCGCTACCTGTACCAATCCCCAAGTTACACTGGGCAATGAATATTACTTCAGAGTATGTTTCCTTGATCCGTTCCAAGGTACTATTATGGCAAACTATGCTACGCAAAATAATATTAAGACCGCAGCAGTGCTTACACAGCTGGGTGATGACTATTCATCAGGACTTGGAACTTTCTTTGCGGAGTCATTTGAAAAGCTCGGCGGTACAATAGTTGACCAGCAGCAGTTCCAGACAAATCAGACGGATTTTAAGGCGGTACTTACAAATATAAAGGCTGCAAATCCTGACTTTATATATGCACCTTCATCACTTACTACAGCTCCTTTGATTATCACACAGGCAAGAGAGCTTGGTATAAATGCGGTTATCGGAGCGGGAGATACTTGGGAAAACTCAACTATTATAGAAAATGCCAAGGGTAATGCGGAAGGCATAGTATTTTCAACATTCTTTGATGAATCTGCGCCTGCAAATGATGAGGCTAAGAAATTCATAGAAGGTTATAAGAAATATTTAGTAGAAAATAAACAACCGGATATAATCCCTAACTTCTCAGCTTTAAGTTATGATGCTTATGTATGTGCTATAAAGGCGATAGAAGCAGCTCAAAGTACTGATGGAGAAAAGATCAAAGAGGCTCTTAAGGGAGTTACCTTTGACGGCATTACAGGACATATCTCATTTGATGAAAACGGTGATGCCAACAAGACATTAGCTTTTATAAAGACAGTAAAGGACGGTAAGTTTGAACTGCTTACAACAACTACTGTAGATACAGGTAAGTAATAAGTTTTATATAATAAATAAGTATAAGCCAAATGCCTGAAAATTGCCTTTTCAAAAAGCATTTGGCTTTATGTATTGTGTTAGGGTAATATAAAACCCTATGAAATTTAATTAAGGTTAGGAGGCATAAGCCTAATGGATGCAACAACATTTTTACAACAATGTCTTACCGCTATATCACTTGGCGGTGCTTACGCACTTATAGCCATAGGTTATACTCTGGTATACGGAATACTTAGGTTAATAAATTTTGCTCATGGAGATATCTTCATGATGGCAGGTTACTTCATGATATTTGCAATGGCAAGTATGCCATGGTATATTGCAATACCGGTGGTTTTAGCGGCTACGGTCTTACTCGGTGTGTTAATAGAAAAGGCTGCATACAAGCCTTTAAGAAACGCTCCCCGTATGAGTGTTATGATATCGGCAATAGGTGTTTCCTATCTTTTGCAAAACCTTGCCACCTATCTTTTTACGGCACTGCCAAAGGGCTATCCCGAAATACCTGTACTTAAAAAGATAATTAAGTTTGGTGATTTGAGTTTTTCACTTGTAACAATTTTAACACCGATACTGACACTTATAATAGTTTATATACTTATGATGCTCATCAAGCATACAAAGATGGGTATGGCTATGCGCGCGGTATCAAAAGACTACGAAACAGCTCAGCTTATGGGTATTAAAATCAATAAAACGGTATCATTTACCTTCGCTATAGGCTCTTTACTTGCAGGTATAGGCTCAATACTGTACTTTACTGACCGTATGACGGTATTTCCTTACTCAGGATCGTTACCCGGATTAAAATGCTTCGTGGCAGCGGTTATAGGCGGTATAGGCTCAATACCGGGTGCGGTTATAGGCGGATTTATACTCGGCTTTGGTGAAACAGCTCTCGTCGCCGGCGGTTATTCAACCTTTTCGGATGCATTTACATTTGTACTGCTTATAATAATGCTTTTGGTTCGTCCTACCGGTATATTCGGTGAAAAGGTTACAGATAAGGTATAGGGGGATAGAAATGAAATTTAACTTAAAGAATAAGAAAACATTGTATAATATAGCCGCATTGGCTGTAGCTATACTTATAATAGCATTTTTACAAATCAACAGTTACGAATATAATTACCAGATAGGCATACTTGAAAGAACTGCAATATATGCGGTAGTTGCCATCTCCATGAATTTATTAAACGGATTTACCGGACTTTTTTCATTAGGGCAGGCAGGCTTTATGGCTATAGGCGCCTACACTGTGGGAATTCTTACCATACCTGTAGCACAAAGAGCAAGCATTTACTATATATCCGGTATATCTCCGCTTATTGCCAACCTTTATATGCCTTTTTTTCCGGCACTTATCATAGGCGGACTTTTATCAGCCTTTGTTGCCGCACTTATAGGAATACCGGTGCTTAGGTTAAAGAGCGATTATCTTGCCATAGCTACACTTGGATTTTCAGAAATTATAAGAGCGCTAATATCCGCTCCTCAATTGGATACCATAACCAACGGTTCTTACGGGCTTAAGAATATACCGAGTTTCCCAAACCTTTTTGTGCTTTTTGCAATAGTAGCCGTTTGTATCATTCTTATGGTAATGCTTATAAACTCTTCCTACGGTAGAGTATTTAAGGCTATCAGGGAAGATGAAATAGCTGCACAGTCTATGGGAATAAATCTTTTTAAGTATAAGTCATTAGCCTTTATCATATCTTCATTTTTTACAGGTATAGGAGGCGGACTTTTGGCAATGTTTATGAAATCCATAGATTCCAAGACATTTCAGATATCACTTACCTACGACATCCTTCTTATAGTGGTTCTTGGAGGTATCGGAAGTGTAACAGGAAGTATACTCGGTTCTTTCCTAATCAATGCAGGTAAAGAGTGGCTTAGATTCTTTGACGAACCTCTTATAATTGCAGGTATGAGTGTTCCTCTTTTTAGAGTGGGCTTTCGTATGGTCATTTTCTCCATACTTCTTATGCTTGTAGTTTTATTCTACAGACAGGGAATTATGGGTACCAATGAATTCTCATGGGACGGCATGGCTAGACTGCTAAAAGGGCTTCCTTCTCTTTTCAAAGGTAAAAAAGCAAAGAAAGGGGAGGCATAATGAGCAAAAAGAATATACTTAGTATGCACCACATTACTATGCAATTTGGAGGTGTGGTGGCTGTCAATGACTTATCTCTTAAAGTAGATGAGGGAGAAATAGTTGCTTTAATAGGTCCTAACGGTGCAGGTAAGACAACTGCGTTTAACTGTGTTACAGGTATATATGAGCCTACCAACGGTAAAATCGTATTTAACGGCGAGACTATACTGGCATCTTCTCCTAAGGGCAGAATGAAAAAGCTTTATCTTGGTGAGTATGCGCCTTTTAATATAAAGCCGGTAGTCAATACACCTGATATGATCACTGCCAAGGGGATTGCAAGAACCTTCCAAAATATCAGGCTCTTTCATAATCTTACGGTATTTGATAATGTACTTATAGCCAAGCATATGCGTGCAAAGCAAAATGTATTCTCTGCCACTCTAAGACTTAACTATAAAGAAGAGGAAAGGATGAGAAAGGAAGCTTTGGAGCTTCTTGATATGCAGGGACTTTTACAATACAAAGATGATATTGCCAAAAGT
>CALALP010000064.1 GCA_937925515.1 uncultured Lachnoanaerobaculum sp.
AAAAAAGAGGAACTATTGCTATAGTAGATTTTCATCTACTTTTGCAACAGCCCCATATGGATAGCCATTTTGCGACAGCCCTTAAACTTAAGAGGACTTCGCATGCATAAATGTCGAAGTCCTCCTTTTTTATTCTCGAAACTAAAGGCTTAGCTTGGAGAATAAAGGAGAAATTCAAATGGAAAATAATGAAAGATATATTTATGTAAATGGAAACAGGATTTATGTATCAGATGAAGTATATAAAGAGTATAAGAAGAAATTAAATCACGAAGAATATCTAAAGAGAAAAGATATAAAGCAGGGTGTGTTTAATTTCAGTGATTATGGGAAAGATATATTAAATATTATAGATACAAATATAGATCCTGAAAAAATCATAGAAACAAAGATGCGTATAGAGGATTTATATCGTGCCTTAGATAGCTTAAATGACGAGGAAAGAGCAGTTATAGAAGCACTGTATTTTGATAAAATGAGTATTCGTGATTTAGCTAAAGAAAAAGAAGTTTCTATAAAAAATGTATTTAACTTTAGAAATAAGGTGTTAAATAAGTTAAAAGAAATTCTTGAAAGGCTTAAATAAAGGTATATTTAGAGCTAAAAAGCAGAATTAAGAAATAGCATCTTTAAAATTAAGGTATTTGTAATGAAAAAGTGGAAACAAAAGGCTCAAAAATTAAGGTTTATATATAGAGGGAGTTTTTTATAAACTTACTTATGTACTTTGAAAATTTCATAGACCAAGGTAAGACACTAACCGGTGAACGAGCATTTTACAGCTTATGCTATGATAGGTCTGCTGATTATATCAGTTGAAATAAATACTTGCATAAATGATATGCAAAGGATAAAAGGCTTGGAGCGAGAAATAAGTCTGTATAAAAAAGTGTGGCAACTTTTTGCGATGAAATTACCGGGGATAATGATACATCTATTAGTTGAAGTCGGCTCATCTAAAAAGAGGCGAAGGTGAAATTCCTATGTTGTCAGCCAAGACACCTATTAATGTCGTAAAACTTAAAATGATTTTAAGGAGAAATTTATGGAAAAAGAATGTAATAGTAAAGAGATAAGTCAAAACACAGATACTAAGAATTGTAATAGAAAACTTATAAATCAGATTGACGGTTGGAAAGTAGCAGTAAGCTTTAACAATAATGGCTTTAGCTTAGAAAAATTAGTAGAAGAATATATAAAAGAAAAATTTTTAACTTTTAGTGGATGACAAAAGACAAAGATAATGCTACAATACTTTTGTGGAAGCCAAGCCTTCATTTGATTTATTGTAAATTAAATTGAGGGAGGCTTTTTTGTGTTTAAGAATAAATTAGAAAATAAAGAAAATTTGGCAGTTATGTATTTGAGGCTTTCAAAAGAGGATGGAGAAAGAGCTGAAAGTAATTCTATTTCCAATCAGAGAGAAATTATAAATATGTATGCAGGTAAAAATAATATTACTGTTGCAAAAGAATATGTAGATGACGGATATTCAGGTACAAGCTTTGACCGTCCTGCTTTTAAGGAAATGATGAAAGATGCTTATGATAAGAAGTTTAGTATAATTATAGTAAAGGACTTGTCAAGATTTGGAAGAGATTATATAGAGGCAGGAAAGTATATACAGAGAATATTTTCTGAACTTGGTATAAGGTTTATCTCAGTAAATGATAATTATGATAGTAGTAGTGCAAATATAAATGATACACATCTTATACTTCCAATTAAAAATTTTATTAATGACAGCTATGCAAGGGATTATCAAATAAGGTAAGAAGTTCACAAAAAGTAAAAAGAGAGAAAGGTGAGTTTATCAGTGCCTTTGCACCTTATGGATATAAGAAATCTAAGGAAAATAAAAATAAACTGATTATTGATGAAAATGTAGCAGAAGTCATAAGAAATATTTTTGATATGAAACTAAAAGGGTATTCTTCAAAGGCTATTGCAGATGAGCTAAACATACTTGGAATCTTAACTCCGAAATTGTATAAAGAAAATCAGGGATTTAAGTGCAATGGTTTTCAGACTATAAAGAGTGGCAACTGGTCAGCTAAGACAGTAAATAGAATTATAGAAAATGAGGTGTATATTGGAAATACCTTACAGGGTAAAAGCTCTGTATTAAGTTATAAAAATAAAAAGCAGCTGGGAAAGAAAAAAGAAGAGTGGATAAGAGTAGAAAATACTCATGAGGCACTTATAAGTAAAGAAACTTTTGTCATTGCAAATGAAATGCTTAAAAGAGATTTGAATAACTTGAAAGGCAGAGAAAATATCGACCTTTTTAGTGGTATGCTTTTTTTGCAAGGACTGTGGTAGTCAGTTAGTAAAAAGATTGGTAAGACAAAAAGAAAAAGAATATATTTACTATATATGTTCAAAATATAATAAAGGAAACAGCTGTACAAGGCATAGTATAAAAAGAGAAACTCTAATAAATGTAGTATCTGAAACTATTAAATCATATATTGAGTTTAATGAAAAATTATATTCAAAAATCAAGTATGTAGACCTTAGTAAAGACTTGACAGATAGATATATACCGGTGCTTAAAAGAGAAAAGGTTATGGTAGAAAAACTACTATCTTCTCTTTATACAGATTTGAAAGAAAATATAACAGGAAAGACTACATTTGCAAGAGTACTTGCAGGACTTGAAAAGATAAAGCTTGGAAAAATCATCAGTAAGACAGGAAAATGCTTAAATGATAAAGACTTGATGAAAATGTCATATTTTATCTTCCAAGACTCGGATTATCATTTATTTTCGGAAAGTGTACTTGATGAAATGCTACTTGGTTTGCCAAGTGCAGATAAAAAAGAAAATATTGAAAAGGCAAAATCTATTTTAGAGGGACTTAGTTTGGAAAAATATATGGATAAGCACCCCTTTGCCTTATCGAGAGGAGAAAAACAAAGACTTACTATTGCCTGTGGAATGATGAAAAAGGCAGAAATTTTTATTTATGATGAGCCTACATCAGGTTGTGATAAGGAGTCAATGCTTTTAGTAGCAAGACTGATAGAAAAGCAATTAAAAAATGGAGTAACGGTATTAGTTATAAGTCATGATTTTGAATTTTTGGCAAATACGGTAAGTACGGTTTGGGTAATGGAAAATGGAAAAATTGAAAGTATCTTGAAAATGAATGAAAGTAATAAAATATTGATATTGGAAAAAATGAGGGGAGGTAGAGAGTTTGACATATAAAAGGACAATAGATCCGAGAATAAAGCTTATTTTACTTCCGGTAGTCGGCTTTGTCAGTTTTTTTATAAGTGATACAATTTTGCTTTTTAGGCTTATAGTATTTGCTTTTTGTCTGTATATATACAGCTGTTTAGTAAGAAAAGCCTTGCACTTTATTTTGATTTTTACTGTTTTATTTTGCATAGAGCCGGTGCTTGGAAAAATTTATACAGCAAATATAGTTTTTGCAATATATATGCTTATCTATTTTGTATCGAGAATGACTTTAATTGCTATGTTCGGCAGCTATATAATAAATACTACAAGTGTAAGTGAAATGCTTGAGGCATTAAATAAAATGAGAATACCAAGAAGTATAAGCATACCGTTTAGTGTTTTACTTAGGTTTGCACCAACTATAAAAATAGAATTTAAGGCATTAAAAGAGAATATGAAAATCAGAGGGATATTAACAGGCAGGTATTTTCTTTTGTTACACCCAATTAAATATATTGAATATGCACTTGTTCCACTCTTAATGAGAATGATTAAGATTTCAGATGAGCTGTCTGTTTCGGCACTTATAAGAGGACTTGACAGTAATGAAAAGAGAATAACATTAACTGAATTAAGATTTAGAATAATAGATTTATTGTTTGGGCTATTAGGGGTTTTGGTTATTGTTCTTGTGATAGTGATACAGAAAATTTATTAGGAGGGATTTTATGAAAAACAAATTAAATGGTCATGATTTTATTGTAATAGGAATTTTTAATGCAATAGGCATTGTTATCTATATGGCAGTTGCTTTTGCATTTGCAACAACAATTATTGGTGGTTTTATCGCCTCAGGAGCCAGTTTTATGGTAGCTGCCACTGTTTATATTCTTATGGCTATGAAAGTAAAAAAGAAAGGAGTGTTTACAATATCCGGCTGTTTACTTGGTCTTATTGCATTATCCGGAGGACATTTACCTCATGCAGTATTTGCTGTAATAGGTGGTATTATATGTGATTTTATTATAGGAGATTACAGTAGCAAGGTAAGAATTATTTGTGGATATGGAGCATTTGCTTTAGCAGATTTTTTAGGAACTGTAATTCCTGTGCTTTTATTTGGAAAAGTTTCTTTTGTGGAAAGAGCAAAAAAATGGAAAATGAGTGAAACGCAGATAAATGCCACTTTGTCTTACTTTAAGTTTTCATGGGCGGTTATATTTGGAATTGTAACTTTTATTCTTGCCTGTATAGGAGCGTTTATTGCAACTAAGATACTTAAAAAGCATTTTGAAAAAGCAGGTGTGATATAGGCATAAATACCTCTTTATACAGGAATGTTATTATAGTAAAATACATTAGTATAAAGATTATAGAAAAATTGCAACATCAGAGGGACATCTATGAGTCTAAAAGAATATATTACTAATTTAATAAATAAATCAAGTCCAAATAAAGAAGTGGATAAAAAACTAGGTAATAAAGTTGTATGTCCTGAGTATTCGAGTAACAAAATAGATGTGAAAAGTTTTCCAAGTGATACAAAGTCAAATATATTTATATTGCTTTGGAATATTGAAAATGGTGGGAAATTTTCAGCTACTATAAAGCCTTACTCACATGAATTTGTTTATCGTAGAAACTTTAGTTTTAACACCTTAACTCAACTTCATACACATGACTATATTGAGCTTGCATATATTGTTGAGGGGCAGTTTAAACAAAGGATTATGGGACAGGACATTTTATTTAAAAAAGGAGAGCTTTGCCTTATTGATAAGAGTTGCCCACATCAAGATTTTTTGGAAAATGAGGACAGCATTATTTTATTTATAGGGCTTGCAAATGAGATATTTGATGAGGTTATGGTCAAAAATATAGGAGAAGAAAAAATATTACATTTTTTACAAACTGCTCTTATGTATAAAAAAAGTATTAATCAATATCTTCATTTTAAACCTAGAAACCAAAGCTCTAATGTAATAGAGGAGTATCTCATAAACTTAGTTAAGGAACTTGAGAAAAATGATATAGCGTCTTCGTATATATGTAAGGGGCTGATTATGAGAATTATGCACTATATAAGTACGGAGTATGATTTTAATTTATCTAAAGAAGAAAAAAGGAAAATGAAATGGCTTGTTTTTAAGGAAGTTACCAAGTATATTGATGAAAATTATATTGATATAACAGTAAAAGACTTAGTTACAAAATTTCATTTTAATGAGGACTATTTTAATAGACTTTTTAAGGAAAAGTCCTCAATGACTTATCTCGAGTATTTGCAGGAAATAAGACTTAAAAATGCCTATGATTTAATTCAAAATACAAACAATAGCATAGAAGAGATAGCAAGCAAAGTAGGCTATAATAATAAGGGGTATTTTTACAAGATATTTGTTGCAAAGTATAAGATGACACCTGCAAAGTTGAGAAAAAAGTTAATTTAAGTTTTATTAAGGACAGGGTAAGCTACATTTTTTGTTAGGTAACTTACCCTATTTAGTTAGTTTTTTAAAATATGCGATAACTATTAAATAATTTTATCAACTAGGTAATTGCTCTTAGTCTAACACTATGATAATATTTTATTAGGTAATAATTGTCAAAACAACAAAGGAAAGGAGAGTTAGCTATGAAAGATAAGATTTTTGGTGTGTTGCAACGTGTAGGAAGATCTTTCATGTTACCTATTGCCATACTTCCGGTGGCAGGACTTCTGTTAGGTATAGGAAGTTCATTTACAAATGCTACAACTATTGCAACTTATGGTCTTGAGGGTGTTTTGGGAAATGGAACAATTTTACACTCTCTTTTAGTTATTATGAACCATGTTGGAAGTGCAATATTTGATAATTTACCTCTTATTTTTGCAATCGGTGTTGCCATAGGTATGGCAAAAAAGGAAAAAGAGGTTTCAGCACTTTCTTCAGTTATTGCATATTATGTAATGAATACTGCAATAAATGCTATGCTACAAGTAACAGGTAAGATACTTGCCGACGGTAGAATTTCTCCTGATGTATTAAAGGGAACTATTGCAACTGTAAGTGGAATACAGAGCTTACAAATGGGCGTATTTGGTGGAATTATAGTAGGTCTTGGAGTTTCAGCACTCCACAATAGATTTTATAAAATTCAACTACCTAATTCATTATCATTTTTTGGTGGAACAAGGTTTGTGCCTATTATTTCAACACTTGTGTATATGTTTGTAGGTATACTCATGTACTTTATATGGCCAACTGTTCAAAATGGTATATATGCACTTGGAGGTCTTGTAACGGGAAGTGGATATATAGGAACTCTTATATTTGGTCTTATTAAAAGAGCTTTGATACCTTTTGGCTTGCACCATGTATTTTATACTCCATTTTGGCAAACAGCCGTCGGTGGCACAATGGAAGTAAATGGTCAGCTTGTAGAGGGTGGTCAAAATATATTCTTTGCACAACTTGCAAATGTTGGAAGTATTACTCATTTTAGTTCTGATGCTACAAGATATTTTTCAGGAGAATTTATATTTATGATATTCGGACTTCCGGGAGCGGCACTTGCAATGTATAGATGTGCTAAACCTGAGAAGAAAAAGCAGGCAGGAGGACTTTTACTTTCAGCAGCTCTTGCTTGTATGTTTACAGGTATTACAGAACCTCTCGAGTTTTCATTTTTATTTGTTGCACCAATGCTTTTTGCCGTTCAGGTAGTGCTTGCAGGTAGTGCATATATGATTGCACACATGTTAAATATTGCTGTTGGACTTACTTTTTCAGGTGGTTTACTTGATTTATTCTTATTTGGTATATTACAGGGAAATGAAAAAACAAGCTGGCTTTTAATAATACCGGTAGGTATAATATACTTTTTCTTGTATTATTTTATATTTAGTTTTTTGATAAAGAAATTTAACTTTAAAACTCCGGGACGTGAAGATGATGATACTGAAACAAAACTTTTTACAAAGAAAGATGTACAGGCTAGAAATGAGAGTAAAAAAGAAGTTTCAGGTAATGCTTCAGATGATGAGCTAAGTAGAACTATAACTAGGGGGCTCGGTGGCAAAGCAAATATTTCAGATGTAGATTGTTGTGCTACAAGACTTCGTTGTACAGTTAAGGACGCATCTAAGGTAAATGAGGGCTTACTTAAGTCTACCAAGGCATCAGGAGTTGTGAAAAAAGGAAATGGTATACAGGTTATTTATGGACCTCAAGTAGCAGTAATTAAGTCAAATTTAGAAGATTATCTTGAAACTGCTCCTGATGAAGAAGTTGAGGAAGTTACCCAAACTGAGGTTGAAACTCAAAGTAGTAATGAGGAAAAAAGTATAGAGGGTAAACTTGTAAATACTATAACTATTTCTTCTCCATTAAGTGGAATTGCAGGCGATTTATCAACTACCCCTGATGAGGCATTTGCAGGGAAAATGATGGGCGACGGTGCAGTAGTAACACCATTAGAGCCTATAGTTTATGCCCCTGAGGACGGAGAAATAGGCTTTATATTTGACACCAAGCATGCAATAGGTTTTGTTACAGACTCAGGAGTTAGTCTTTTGATTCATGTAGGACTTGATACAGTTAAGTTAAAAGGGGAGGGCTTTGAAATTCTACAAGAAATGGGTTCTAAAGTGAAAAAAGGAACACCCATTTTAAAACTTGATTTAGAATATTTAGAGAAAAATGCACCGTCCCTTGCAACCCCTGTTTTATGCACAGAACTTGAAGATAATCAGAAGATAAGATTACTTAAAACAGGAGAGATAAAAGCAGGAGAGCCACTATTTGCAATAGATACATTTGAGTAAAGTTTGATAATAGTTATATTTATGTATTATTATGTGTGATTTGTCCCCCTACGGGGGACAAATACATAGATAGATATTTTGCTACACCCTAAGTAATATATCTAACCTTATGATTGAAAACTTTTAACCTAAGATTCATTTGGAGAATTTCATGAAAAAGAAAAAAAGAAATAATAAAACAAGTTTACATTTTAACAATGAGAATGGGAGAAAAATAAAATTGAGTAGTATCTTTAGATTTATTTTAGTAGTAATGTTAATATTAGGCTGTATTTGGTTTTTACTCCCATTTTTTATGTATGGTATTCTTGGAATTGGAAATTTAACAGGAATTATGGTATGTTTGATAACTTTTACATTTAGCATTTTTTATAAGTACATAAATAAGTTTTCTAAAACTATACCATATAGAATATGCTTTATGACAGCATTTATAATTATATTTTTAACGATATTTATAAGCATTTTCATGATTATAGGTGCATCAAAGAAACCAAAGGAAAATGCAACAGTAGTAGTTTTAGGCTGTAAAGTTATAGGAAAAACTCCAAGCCTTACTTTGTATGAAAGACTAAATGCCACTAAAAAGTATATGCTTGATAATCCAAATTCAAAGGCAATAGTTTCAGGGGGACAAGGAGCAGATGAAATAATTTCTGAGGCTGAGGCTATGTATACATTTTTAGTTAATAATGGTATTTCTCCGGATAGAATTATAATGGAAGATAAATCAACAAGTACAAGAGAGAATTTGCTTTTTTCATTTGACCTTATCAAAAAACATAACTTAAGCGAAGATTTAGCAATAGTTACAAATGATTATCATGAATATAGAGCCATAACTATTGCAAGGAAACTAAAACTTAAAGCAGGGGCAGTGCCTGCCAAAACTGCTTGGTGGCTACTTCCAACCTACTATGTAAGAGAATTATATGCTGTATTATGGGAATGGATTGTGTAGAAGTGGGGGAGATTTACCTTAAATTAGGTATTGACAAAGATTTTGTGTATGTTATCATGTAAATAACATCTCCCCCAAGGCCTCTGTAAGTTTACATGCACAATTTGGGGGCGCTTTGTTTTAGGAGAAAAAATATATGCTTAATTTGTCAGAGAATTGGTATGATAAAAAATGGTACAAATCCATATTTTGTAAAGGAACTTGAAACAGGTTATGTTGTTTTAGGAGATAATCAACATTTTAAAGGATATACTATTTTTTTAGCAAAAGAACATAAGAATGAATTATTTGAATTAGAATATAATCAGAAAATGAAATTTTTAGAAGAAATGACTATTGTAGCTGAGGCAGTCTCAAAAGCTTTTAATGCTGAAAAAATGAATTATGAATTACTTGGAAATGGTGATACTCACTTGCATTGGCATTTATTCCCAAGAGTAAGTGGCGACCTAGGGGAGTATGGAGTTAATGGTAGAGGGCCTGTTTGGTGGTATCCTTTTGAAAAGATGTATAGTAATAATAATTGTCCCTCAGATATTGAACTTAAGGATATGAAACTTAAATTACTTAATGAATTAGAAGAATTATTATAGGGTTATGTGTTATACTAGGTAATTAGGATTAGTTTGATTAATTTTATGTTTAGAAGAAAAATGGCAAATGAAAATATACACTCTATTGAGCGTGCATTAGATATTATTGAGCTACTTGCCTCTGAACCTGAGGGGCTTGGCATAAGTGCCATTGCAAAACGCACATCACTTGCTAAAAGTACAGCATACCGTATAGTATCAACAATGCAAAGACGAAACTACATTTCAAAGACAGATAAAGGAACTTATAGAATAGGACTTGGGCTTATAGAGTCTGTAAGTTGCTATATAAATGGTTTGGAGTTACAGACTGAGGCAAGACCTTATATAGGTCAGATTACAAATGAGCTTGGACTTACTGCACATCTTGGAATTTTGGACGGAGCAGAGGTTATATATGTTGAAAAGCTTGATTATTTCTCACGCATAAGACATTATACAGATGTCGGTATAAGAGTACCTGCTTATTCTTGTTCCTTGGGAAAATGTCTTTTAGCAAATTACTCAGCAAAAGATATTAGAAATATTTTTGAAAAGGTATCAATGCAAAAGATTACCTCACATACAATAACTTCTATTGATGAACTTTTGTCAGACCTTGAAAATGTCAGAAAGAGGGGGTGGGCTATAGATGATGAAGAGTCCAAATATGGATTTCGTTGTCTTGGAGCTCCTGTGTATGACTATCGTGGAGATATTATTGCAGCAATTTCTGCAAGTGGTTCTATTTCAGTATTTCCAAAAGAACGTATTCAGTCAGTAGCAGATTTTATAACAGAAAAGGCTCTTTTAATTTCTAGGTCTTTAGGATATGTGGGATAGTTATTATATTGAACATTTAAAGTATTTTCTTTGTAGCCGTTTATATATATCTTTACAGGTTTAGCCTCAAAATTATTTTGATTATTTTTTAAAGGACATTTCTTGATTTGCTATCTTACTGTACTTTTAGAGCGTATATTTCAATTTAAGATATTAAATGATAAGAATTCTGCCTCTGAAGTCTTTAAATTTATAAAGGAATTTCAAGTAACTAAAGGGGAGTATAATTATATCAATACTACAAAAAACTCTATTTTTATAAATGAATTAGCAAAAAAATATCATCTTCCATTAACAAACTATTTTTTATCTGAAACACAAATCAAGAAAATTTTTAATTGTAAAATATGATTAGAAAGAAGAAAGGATTGTTATCTAATAATCCTTTCTTCTTTTAAATTAGTTTGCACTATGTTTTAGTCTCTGATACCAAAGTCAGGTTTGATTATATCAGAAAGTAATCTCACTTACCCCACCCTTAAGGGTAGGATGTAAAATATTAGTTCAAAATAATTTCACACTTTTTTTCTTTGCTAACTAATAATGAATATGTTACAATCTTATTAAGAAGGAGGTTTCTATGAATAAGAAGTTAGTAATTACCATTAATAGAGAATATGGAAGTGGAGGTCGAGTAATAGGACGTAAATTATCCGAAAAGCTTGGTATCCCTTATTATGATGATGAAATTATAAAAATGGCATCAGAACATTCTGCTGTTGGAGAACAATATTTTAGAATGAATGATGAAAAGCCGGGAAATAACTTGATTTATAAAATTATAGGTGGTCTTAGGGATTCATTAGGAAAGCCGAGTCTTGGCGATAAGATTACATCTCCGGACAATTTATTTAGATTTGAGTCAGAAGTCATAAGAAAACTTGCAGAGCAAGAATCTTGCATACTTATTGGAAGATGTGCTGACTTTGTACTTGAGTCTTGTGCATTTCCTGATTTTATAAGACTTTTTGTATATGCAGATTTACCTGCTAAAATGAAAACAATTATGGAAATTTACGGTGTCGATAGTAAAGAGGCACTTAATCGTATTCAAAAAATAAATAAAAAAAGGAGCGACTATTACAGATATTATACAGGTGAAAGTTGGGACGATATGTCAAGATATGACTTTTCTATTAATACCTCAACACTTTCATTTGATGAGTCATGTGAACTCATACTTAAGTACCTTCAACTGAGAGGATACATAGAATAAGTTGTTATGATAAAAGATATAGAAAAAATTTTAAATGATAAAGAACATAGAAAGTTAATCGGCATTATTATAGCCATAGTTTCGGTTGTTTTAATATTAACGGTTTTAAATAAGCTTGGTATTGGTAAGGAAAAGAAAGTTTCAGCTAATCCAACTATAGCAACAACTACCATTTCTCCCTCGGAGTCTGCAAGTATAGCAGAGTCCCAAAGTGTTGAGGCGGCCAATATACAAATAGAATCAGATATAAGTTCTGTTGTAGACAGTTATAAAAATCTTGGTTTGGTAAAGGTTGACGGCTTTTTAAACATTAGAAAAGAGCCTACTCAAGATAGCGAGATAATAGGGAAACTTTACAATGGAAGTGGCCTTGAGATACTTGAAACTAAGGGCGAGGATTGGTTACACATCAAGTCAGGAGATGTGGACGGTTACATTTCCTCCAAATATGTACTTTTAGGAGATGATGCAAAAAAGGCTGCAAGAGAGCAGGTAAAAGAGAGAGCTATTGTAAAGCCTGCAAGACTAAATGTTAGAAAAGAACCCTCAATAGATGCAGAAATTGTAGATGCTGTTTATCAAAATGAAAGATATGAGATTTTAGAATCTAAAGACGGTTGGCTTAAGATAAGTCTTGGTTATATAAGCTCAGAATTTACTACTTCAAAGCTTGCACTAAATGAGGCAAGAAAACTTGATTTAAGGAGTATGGTAGTAAATAGATATGCAAAATTAGGTATTTCAAATGTTACAGGCTATCTAAATATAAGAAAAGAGCCTAAAGCAGACGGAGAAATAATAGGAAAGTTACCAAGTAAGGCAGCAGGAGATATTCTTGAAACCTTAGACGGTTGGTATAAAATTCAATCAGGGCCTTTGACCGGTTATGTAAGTTCAGAGTTTATTTTAACAGGAGAGGCGGCAAAACAGGAGGCAATGGAACAGGCTGAACTTATGGCAGTTGTTAGAACGGATGTTTTAAATGCTAGAACTGAGCCTGATGTAAATGCTAAGATTTGGACTCAAATAAGTAACCTTGAAAAATATCCGGTAGTTACGCAAAAAGACGGCTGGGTTGAGATAGAACTTGAAAATGATAATAATGCCTTTGTTGATACAGGTTTTGTAGATGTTGTTTATGCTTTAAATGAGGCTATTAAGTTCTCGCCTGCCGAGGAGGCTGAAAAACAATCTATTTCAAGGCGAACTCAAATTGTAAACTATGCACTAAAATATCTTGGAAATCCTTATGTTTGGGGTGGAACAAGCCTTACAAATGGTTGTGATTGTTCCGGATTTACTATGGGAGTTTTAGGAAATTATGGTGTAGGACTTCCTCATTATTCAGGTTCTCAAGCACAAATGGGAGTTAAGATTAATTCTTCACAAATGCGTCCGGGAGATTTGATATTTTACTCAAACAAAAGAGGAACTATAAACCATGTTGCAATGTATATTGGAAATGGTCAGATTGTACATGCAGCAAGTAGAAGAAGTGGAATAAAGATTTCACAATGGAATTATAGAACACCGACTACAATAAGAAATGTTATAGGCGATTAGATTTTTTGCTAATTTAAAGATTTTCTATTATATAGTTATTTTTGAGCCTGTGAAATTTTTTCTGTAAATTTGCCTTCTATGGTATAAAATGTACTTGA
>CALALP010000065.1 GCA_937925515.1 uncultured Lachnoanaerobaculum sp.
GATTTGTCCCCCGTAGGGGGACAAATCCCATATTATAATAAATAAATACTTTTGTTTTCCAATAGAGAACAACAAAGATACTAATATATTACCTATTTTAATCTTCCATGACACTGTTTATATTTCTTTCCACTTCCACAAGGGCATGGATCATTTGGATAAATCTTTTCTTCTTCATTTTTTGTAGGAGCTTTTGTAGCTGAATCATCTTTATTTGTTCCTATAACCTTAGCTGCAGGCTCTCTTTCTACTTTCTGCTCAACTCTCACATGATAAAGTATTCTAACTGTATCTTCTGTAATGCCTGCTGTCATTTCATCAAACATGTCATAGGCATTCATTTTATACTCTACAAGTGGATCTCTTTGACCATAAGCTGCAAGCCCAATTCCTTGACGAAGTTGCTCCATATCATCTATATGACTCATCCACTTATTATCAATAACTTTAAGAAGTACAACTCTTTCAAGCTCTCTTATCTTTTCACTATCAGGGAATTCTGCCTCTTTGTCCTTATATAACTTAATGGCCTCTTCCTTAAGTTTTTGTACTAAATCATTTTTCTTAAAGTCTTTCATATCCTCTGTATAAAACACCGGTTTTACAGGAATAATAGGAATTAGAAGTTCATTTAACTCCTCATAGTTCCAATTTTGAGCAGTAGCATCTTCAGGTACTGAGCGTTCAACAGCATTTTCAACAACATTATTTATCATCTTTATAATGGTATCTCTCATGTTATCGCCCTCAAGTACCATATTTCTTTCATCATAAATAACTTCACGTTGCTCATTATTTACTTCATCATACTTTAACAAGTTTTCACGAATACCATAGTTATTACTTTCTATCTTCATTTGTGCTTTCTCTATAGCATTTGAAAGCATTTTATGCTCAATCTGTTCTCCCTCAGGTACACCTAATGACTCAAACATTTTAATAAGTCTTTCAGAACCAAATAGACGCATTAAATCATCTTCAAGTGAAATATAAAATCTTGACTCTCCGGGATCACCTTGACGACCTGAACGACCTCTAAGCTGATTGTCAATACGTCTTGCCTCATGTCTTTCAGTTCCTATTATCTTTAGGCCTCCTGCTTGTCTTGACTCATCATCAAGCTTAATATCAGTACCACGACCTGCCATGTTGGTTGCTATAGTTACTGCACCATGTATTCCTGCAAGTTTAACAATTTCAGCCTCTCTCTCATGTTGCTTTGCATTTAATACTTCATGCTTAATGCCCTCTTTTTTTAGCATCTTTGAAAGCATCTCTGAAGTTTCTATTGTTATTGTACCTACAAGTATCGGTTGTCCCTTTTCATGAGTTTCTTTAATCTCTTCAACTACTGCTTTAAATTTCTCTTTTTTACTCTTATAAACTGCATCTTCATGGTCTATTCTTGCAATAGGCTTATTTGTAGGAATTGAAATAGCGTCCATACCGTAAGTATTTCTAAATTCCTTTTCTTCTGTAAGAGCAGTACCTGTCATTCCGGATTTCTTTCTAAATTTATTAAAGAAGTTTTGGAATGTAATAGTAGCAAGTGTCCTAGATTCCCTCTGAACCTTTACATGCTCCTTTGCCTCAATAGCTTGATGAAGTCCGTCAGAATATCTTCTTCCCGGCATTATACGTCCTGTAAACTCATCTACTATAAGTACTTCATCGTCCTTAACAACATAATCCTTATCTCTATGCATAAGATTATTTGCCCTTAATGCAAGTGTAATATTATGCTGATACTCAAGGTTTGCCGGATCTGCCAAGTTTTCAAGATTAAAGAATTTTTCAACCTTTTCAATTCCGTCTTGAGTAAGGTTTACAACCTTGTCTTTCTCATTAACTACATAATCTCCGGTTTCCTCGATTTCCTCGCCCATAAGTGCATCCATTTTGCTAAACTCTTTGCTTGCCTCGCCTCTTATAAGCTGTTTAGCCAAAATATCACACATTTCATATAACTTAGTAGATTTACTTGATTGCCCTGAGATAATAAGAGGCGTTCTTGCCTCATCTATAAGAACAGAGTCAACCTCATCTATGATAGCATAATCAAGTCCTCTTAAAACTTGTTGCTCCTTGTATAATGCCATATTATCTCTAAGATAATCAAAGCCTAATTCATTGTTTGTTACATAAGTAATATCACAATCATAAGCCTCTTTTCTTTGCTCACTTGTATATGAGTTTAAAACAACACCTACTTTTAATCCTAAGAACTCGTGAACTTTTCCCATCCATTCAGCATCACGTTCTGCCAAATAGTCATTTACAGTTACAATGTGAACTCCCTTTCCTGCAAGTGCATTAAGATACGCAGGACAAGTAGAAACAAGTGTTTTTCCCTCTCCTGTTCTCATCTCGGCAATACGTCCCTGATGTAAAACTACACCACCTATAAGTTGGACTCTGTAATGTTTCATTCCAATACTTCTAACAGCGGCCTCTCTTACAGTTGCAAATGCCTCCGGCAAAATGTCATCTAAAGTTTCTCCGTCTGCAAGTCTTTTCTTAAGCTTGTCAGTCTGAGCCTTAAGTTCCTCATCGCTCATGGCCTGCATTGTTTCATCATAGCTCTCTATCTTGTCAATGATAGGCTTGATTCGTTTAAGTTCTCTTTCACTGTGAGTCCCAAAAACCTTTTCTATTAGATTCATTAATTCCTCTCCGATATTTTCTATCTATATTCTATTTACTTACTCTGTCTTAAGACTATCATTAAGACTAAATCAATTTATTTTACAATGCTTTAATGTAAATTGCAAGCCTAAGTGTCAGTATCCTAGCTAGTTTGTGTAAATTCAATATTAATTATTCCTTACACTCTCTTTAACTCATACAAATTCATCACTTCAAAAGTTTGGAAATCAACTATTGGTGCAAAGGAATATTTTAGGTATTCAGTCGAGTCTTTTGCGTCCATACTAAATATATAATTATAGCCTATATCAAATAAATAATCCGGACATAGTTCTCCACTTGGCCCATAAATTCCTCTTATTTTTGCATTTTTACAAGATGAAAGTATATCTAAATAACTCTTATTTACTAGAGTTGAGCCTGACATTATAACAATATCCATTTCACTAAGTATATCTTGATGTTTTATAGCATTTTCCCCTAAATGAAAGAAGATATTTTTAGGGTGTACTTCTGTAATATCTTTCTTAATATGATGACTGAAAATTTGACTTTCTCCTCTAAAATCAAAAGCATGAAATTCTTTACATTTATTATAGAAGAAATCAATATACACACCATAACCTATAAGTCCTACTTTCATTCCCTCAACAGGGTATCTAAAATTAAGCCCCTCAGTTCTTTCAATTCCTCTGTCCTTAAGTAGACTTACTGTATTTAAAGGTTTACTCATAAGATTACATAAAACTACTGCTATTGTGCGTACCTCTTCATCATTTATAAGTAGAAGTTCATTAATACAGTCATCAAGCCTTTTTCCTATTAAAAAACGAATTAGCTTTTCATACTCAGGTAAACTCTTTTCCTTACCTATTCTAAGTGCAAAACTAATTTTTTTATTTGTATCTATTGCCATTGCCCACTTAAACCCAAGTACAAATTCATCTAAGATAGGCATAGTTAAATTATATCTTTTATAAAGTTCTTGGTTAATTTCAAGTATCTTTTGTATATCTTTCATAGTTACCTCCTATTTGTTTGGTATGTAAGTAGTATATTAGTTTTTTTATATTTAATCAATGTATTCACTAGGCTTTAATACTTAATTTATACTTAGAAAATTTAATTTCTGTACATTTTCCTTGACTTATATGTATGATTCCCATCTTTAGGATTTAGCACCATATTTTATAGTTTAAATCCAAAATGATATCATCGATTGATTTTCTTGTTATCCTAGTTTTAGCATTAATTTTATACTATATATTACTAAAAAAGAAGAAAGAACTATTTTTTAATAATACTTTCTCCTTTTCTTAGTTTGCTTTATATTTTAATTACTGATATCAAAGTTAGATTATAATAACTATTTCCAAGTTGGAAGATATGCTCCTTTATAAACTTCCTCTATAAGTTTTGCTACTTCAGGGGTGCGAAAGTATTCTACAACTTTCTTATAATTAGGATTATCTTTATCCTCAGTTCTTGCAACTATAACATTAATATAAGGATTGTTACTTCCCTCTTCAACTTTTTCTAAATATATAGAATCAGTTTTAGGATTTAAACCATTATCTATGGCATGTCCACCATTTACAAGTGCTGCAGTAACATCAGGAAGTAAACTAGCAGTAAGTGCTGCATCAACTTCTTGGAACTGGATATTCTTAGGATTTTCAGTTATATCACTAAGAGTAGGTGTATAGCCTGCTGATTCATTTACCTTGATAACTCCTGCTGACTCTAAAACTTTCAATGCTCTACCACCATTTGTGGCATCATTAGGTATAGCTATTATATCTCCGTCCTTAAGTTCAGATAAATCTTTTATCTTAGTTGAAAATACACCTAAAGGAGCAATTAAGGTTTCGCCTATTGCCTCTATCTTATAGCCATTATTTTCAACATCTTTATTAAGATATGCATAATGTTGGAAAGAATTTAAGTCTATCTCCTTATCATTTAATGCACGATTTGGGAGAGAATAGTCTGCAAACTTTACAAGATCTAATGTAATTCCCTCCTTAGAAAGTCTTTCTATAACAGGATCCCACTGCTCATTATTTTCGCCTACTACACCAACCTTGATTGTTGTAGCATTGGCTGTTTTAGCAGCGGTTTCGCTACTCTTAGTAGTTTCTTCACTAGCCTTAGTAGTTTCCTCCTTACTGCCGGCAACCTCACTGCTAGATTCTGCCTTGCTTGATGAAGTTTGATTATTATTAGATGCACAAGCAGTTAATGTTAAGGTAAGTAATAGTCCTGCTGCTAATGTATTAAAGATTTTTTTCATTTTAATTCTCCTCCTAAAATGTTTTTTATTAATCACGAGGTTATCATTTTATAAAACGATAACTTCGAGTTTAATTACTTAATGTGTGGTTCTTTTTATCAATAAACTTCCTATTCCTTGTATCAAACTTACCATAAGAAGTATTATTAAAACTGTAATATAGGTAATGTCTGTTTGGCCTCTTTGATGACCATATCTTATTGCATAATCGCCCAAACCTCCTCCACCTATCGCACCTGCCATTGCTGTAAGTCCTATAAGACTTATAAATGTAATCTGCGTAGCTCTAATTATTCCGGGGAAACTTTCTCTTAAATATACTCTAAATATTATCTCAGTCGGAGAAGACCCCATACTTTCAGCTGCCTCTATAAGTCCCTTATCTACTTCTGCCAATGCACTTTCAATCTGTCTTGTAAAAAATGGTACTGTACCAAAAACTAATGGAAGTAATGCTCCCTTAGTTCCTATAGCACTTCCCATAATTGCTCGTGTAAGTGGTATAAGTGCTGCTAGAAGTATTACAAAAGGAATTGAACGAAATATATTTACTAAATTATCAAGTAAAGTATAGATAAATTTATTTTTAAGTATACCATTTGGAGAAGTTACTATAAGTATTACTCCAAGTATAAGCCCAAATAAAAATGATACTATACCTGAGGCAAACATCATATATAATGTTTGCAAAAAGCTATTGTATAAATCAGCAGGCTTTGTAAATACATTTGGCATAATCTTAGTAAGAATTTCTTGCATCTTTTAGTACCTCTACTTTAACATTTTTTTCTTGTAAATAACTTATAGCCTTTATGATATTATCTCTTTCGCCACTCAGTATTGCCACTGTACCACCAATAGGAGCATCGCCTATAATCTCAACATCTGCGTAAATTATATTGAAATCTATATGAAATTTTCTTGAAGTAGCTGAAATCAAAGGTTCAGAAGTATTACTTTCTATGTATGAAAGCCTTGCCACAAGCTCTCCCTCTTTTAAATCTACTACACTTGAATGTGCTTTTATTAAGTCTTCTATCTTATGTAGATTTGAAGTTGTATGTATGAAATCTCTAGTAACAGGTTGTGTTGGATTAGCAAATATTGAAAATACTGTTCCATTCTCAACTATTTTACCATTTTCCATAACTGCAACCTTATCGCATACCTCCTTTACTACTGCCATTTCATGTGTAATTATAACTATTGTAAGTCCAAGCTTTTTATTTAGCTTTTTTAATAAACTAAGTATAGCTTTTGTGGTCTGTGGGTCTAAAGCACTTGTTGCCTCATCACATAAAAGCACATTCGGATCATTTGCTAATGCCCTAGCTATGGCGACTCTTTGTTTTTGCCCTCCTGAAAGCTGTGAGGGATAGGCATTTGCCTTATCTGAAATATCTACTAATGCAAGCAGTTCTAAAACTTTTTCTTTTATTTCTTTTTTACTTAAACCACTTTTATAAAGTGGATAAGCTACATTGTCCTCAACACTTCTTGAGGGCATAAGGTTGAAATGTTGAAAAATCATTCCTATCTTTTTCCTTGCCACCCTAAGTTCATCAGGTTTTAAAGCAGTTATTTCTTTATCTGATACAAATACCTTGCCACTACTAGGTCTTTCCAGCAAATTGATACATCTAACTAAAGTTGATTTACCTGCACCTGAAAAGCCTATAATTCCATAAATCTCTCCTGCTGCTATATCCAAACTAACATTGTTTACAGCTTTAACTATACTTCCTTTAATATTAAAATCTTTTGATACATTTTCTATTCTTATCATACACACTCCATAATACCCTCTTTACACATAGGGTTTATTGGTTATTTGTATATACTAGCACACTTAAGTTGCTAAGTCAAATATTAATTTGGGGTTGGGTAAACTTACTTATTTTTGAGGAAAATAACCCGTAGTTCCAAAATGAGAAACTACGGATATTGAGAGTAAAAGAGGAGTAAAAAAATAATAACTTCTTATTCTTTATTATTCTTGTTTTTTTGTTTAACCTACTATTCTACCAATTTCTTCATAAATTGCTACAGTATTCAAAAAATCAATTTCTTTTGCATAGATATTACTTTTTATATACTTATTCCATAAATTCTTCATATAGTTACTAGTTTTGAGTAGTTCTGCAATTTCATTATATTTACTAACCAAGTCAAAAGAGCCTCTATATTGGCTAGTCCTTTCTATTGCTTTCTTTAATATATCTTTATCAAATTTATTTTTATATATATTATAAATCATATATAAGTCATAAAAATCTCTTATTCTAGTTGTTGTTATATTTCTGCTTGAAATAGTTTCAAATTTTTCAGCAAGGACAGTTTCTACTGTATATGTCATTATAGGTATAGTTCCTTTTTCAAGTATCTTTGAATAAGGATACACCATTTCTTTAGGTGTAATAATATCACCTGTTGTTATGTCTATATTCAAGGTTGTATTAATTTTTCCAAAGATACATCTGATACTAACGCAGAAATCTTCATAAACATCTTCCTGTCTAATAGGTGCTAATTTTATAAGTTTATAATCAATACCATTATCTATTTCAACTTGCAAAATCTCATTAATTATTCTTGTAATATTTTCTTCATTTACAGGAATACCTTTAATTGTAGTATCCATATCTTTTGTACTACGCATATCTACTCCAATAAGTGATGAAATTAATAACCCTCCTTTTAAGATAAAATTCTCACTATATTTTGACTTAGATATTTTTTCCAATATTCCCTCAAACAAACACATTTGAAGTAGTGAATTTGGATTTACTCCTGTTTTTTTAGATATATTTCTAATAGCACCTTTCATCTGTTCTGAAGTTTTCATAATAACACCTCTGTATACTGATGTAATACTTTTTCCATATTCATTGTAATAGCATATTTAGATAGCTTTAATAAATCTTTTTCCTTACTTGAAAAATATGATTTGATAGTTTCTCTAAACACCTGAGAATCTATTCTATTTTTATCTTTTATAATATCAAGTACAGTTTTCTCCTTATCATATACTTTAATTTCTCTTCCAAATGGATTACTTATTACTATTTTTCCTAAATTATAGAAATCATCTTTACTATATTTAAAAATAATATTATCTTTTACCAACTTGATTCTACTGACATTATCTCCAACTTTAACTGTCATAACATATACAAGTGGCATTCTAGTACACAGTCCATGAAGATATGCCGCTGTTTCATGGGAAAAAGTACCTCTTGGTACTCTATATGAAAAATAAATATATTCATCTATATCTTCATTTGGAAGACAATATAAGCCATTGGCTATTTTTATAATTTCATTTTTTACAACTAATTTTTTTAATATATCCTTTTGAATACCTAATTTTAAAGTATTCTCAGTAGTTATAACTCCGTTATTTTCTCTCATATGCTCTAATAAGAAATCTCTTTGTTTCATTCTATCACCACCTTTTATTCTTAAATAATATAAATAATAAGAATAAAAGTCAAGCCTTATACTATAGTCTTTAGGACATTCTTGGGGACATTTTTATTACTGTAATTTCTATTGTATATTCTTTCAACCTATATTTTTGATATCATCGCCACTCCCTCTACATGTATTGTTCTTGCAAACTGATCCACAGGTTGTACCTTTTGCAAAGTATAACCGTTTTCACATAGATACTTTAAATCTCTTGCAAGCGTAGAAGAATCACAGCTTACATATACAATCCTTTTAGGACTCATTTCAAGCATTGTATTTAGGCAGGCTATATCACAACCTTTTCTTGGGGGGTCAACTACAATTACATCAGGTCTTATCATATCTAAATGATTCTTTTTAGCCGAGTATTCCTTATAAATTCTTGGAAGTATTTCTTCTGCCTTTCCTACAAAAAATTCAACATTTTCAATATTATTTATTCTAGCATTTTCTCTTGCATCATTAATTGCTCTTTCTATAACTTCAATAGCATAAACCTTTTTTGCCTTTTTTGCTAAAAACAGTGAGATACTGCCAATGCCACAATATAAGTCCCAAACTGTTTCATTTCCTGTAAGAGTTGCAAATTCCATTACTTTATCATATAAAACCTTAGTTTGAGCCGGATTTACTTGAAAAAAAGAAAGTGGAGATATTTGAAATTTTATATCTCCAATATTGTCAAATATATAATCTCTACCATATAAAGTAATAACCTCATTTCCTAAGATAACATTTGTTTTTTCTATATTGATATTTAGGCAAATGCTTACAACACCCTTTATTTTTTTTAGGTTATCCACAAGAATCTTATTTTTTGGTAGAGTTATCCCATTTATTACAAGACATACCATAAGTTCATGTGTATAAAATCCTTTTCTAATGAGTACATGGCGAATAAGTCCCTTATGCTCTTTTTCATCGTAAGGCTCTATTTTATTTGATTTCATAAATTCCAATATGATATCAAGTATTTCTTTATTTTCTTTAACCCCTATGACACAATCATTTACTTCGATAATGCTATGAGTTCCACCTGCATAAAAGCCTGCTATTATTTTGCCGTCCTTACTTTTTCCAATAGGAAATTGTGCCTTATTTCTATATCTAAAAGGAGTTTTACCACCTATTATAGGTAGGAATTTTGTGCTTAATTCTTCTTTACTAAAGCCACCAATTCGTATGAGATTATTATAAACCATATTTTCTTTAAGTTTTAGTTCAGATTCATAGCTCATTTCTTGCAAACTGCAACCACCACATTTTCTTGCAATATCACATTTCGGCAAGATTCTATCAGAACTTTCCCTAGATATTTCAAGAAGTCTGGCATAGCCATAGCTTTTCTTGGTTTTCATAACTAATGCTTTTACGCTATCGCCTATAACAGTATTCTTTATAAACCATGTAAAGGCATCGGTTTTTCCGATGCCCTCTCCTGTATGTGAAATATCTATAATTGTAGTTTCTATAATGTCGCCTTTTTTATAAATCACTTGCTTTAATTCTGTTGCTCCATTCCTCATCTTGGATAGTAGTTCTCCTTATATTTGTTTCAAACATTTTATTGTAACCTAACCATTCAGAACAAAAACTTGCCTTATCTAAAAGTTCTTTCATAGTTTCCATTTTTGCATCTAGGTTATCAGCTAGGCTAAGTGCCATAGCCTCAACTAGAACAGGTTTTTTAGGAGAGCCATATTCAAGTTCACCATGATGAGAGAGTATGCAATGACCTAATTGATTTAGAATGTCTTCAGGAAAGTCTTTTATATTTTTTGCTTTCTCCATAATCATACTATAACCAATCACAATATGGCCTAGTAGTTGCCCCTCATCTGTATAGTCATTTGCAGGAAATTTTGAAAGTTCCTTTATTTTTCCTATATCATGTAGTATTGCTGAGGTTATAAGTAAATCACGATTAATTATAGGATATGCTTTTGAAAGATAGTTACATAAATTTGTAAGTCCTAATGTATGCTCCAAAAGTCCTCCTATAAATCCATGATGAATTGTTCTTGCAGCTGATGAATACTTAAAACTTGCTATAAACTCGCTGTCCTCAACAAAAAACTCTTGTAGTAATTTATTAAGATAGACATTTTTAATACTCTTAATAAACTTTAATAAAAGTTCGTACATCTTTTCTATATCATATTCACTTGAGGGAAGATAATCACTTTCTATATATTCTCCCTCCCTTGCAATCCTTGCTCTTTTTACATTTAGTTGTTTACTTCCATTGAATGTTATAACATCTGCTTGAATATCAATATAATCAAGTACTTCAAAATCTCCAATTCCCGGAGAATTTAAGTCCCAAATCTTAGCATCAATTTTTCCTGATTTATCTATTAAATTTAAACTCGCATATTCTTTTCCTGCCTTTGATAAGAGTATACTTTTACTTTTACATAAATATACTCCTGAAACATTCATACCCTCTCTAAAATCAGATATATATATCATTTTAACTCCTTTAAAATTTTTATCTTGCTGTTACAGTTATCGGAAATACTACTTCTTTGTAGCCCTCTCTTACATTTCTCATAACTTTTATTTCAACCACATCTTCTGCATGCATTACTTCAACCATTTTTTTATATTCAACAAGTGAACTTACTTCATTATTACCGATATGTGTGATAATGTCTCCTGCCTGAATACCTGCAGTATAAGACGGAGAATCCGTTTCACAAGACATTACATAAAGCCCACTCGGAACTCCTGTTGCTCTTGCCTCCGATGAAATCTCAGTAACCTTTATTCCTAGATATGCAGAGGCTTGTGCATTCATCATTCTTTCTAAAATAGGTTTAAAATCTGAAATACCTGCAACCATAGTTTTTGGGTTATCGTCATCATGTATATTTGTTGCCCAACCTATTATTTCTCCATTTACATTTACAAACCAAGTTCCTTTGTTAATATTTGAGTTAGCCTCTGTATAGATAAGCCTTGTCATTCCGTCAACAATACTTACATTGTTTGCAATATAGGAAACACTTCCATAAGTATTTGAATAAACAGCACCCAAAGGACTTCCTATTGCTATTATTACATCTCCTCGTTTAACAGCATAAGAATTGCCAAGTGCAAGTGTTCTTATATCTTTTAATTTTTCATTATCAAGTCCCTCTTTTAAAACCGATAGAACACATAATCCACTGTATCTGTCAGTTCTTTTAATAGTTGCCTGCGTTTCAAGACCTGTAAAAAGTCGCACCTTTATACTACTTGCCTCCGAGATTGCAGCCATAGGTGCTAATATCAAAAGTTCTGTTTCAGTATTTGCAATTATAGCTCCTGAACCCTCTTCTGAAGTTTCAACAGGATTATTAAACCAATCGGTAGTATTTTTAACTGCATAAACCGACACTATGCCATAATCTAAGGCATCACTTAGTCCACTTATTACTTTTGCAAATTTATTTATATCATCCATTTTATACTGATATTTTTTAAGTACATCTTCAACAACATTTTCCACTAAATCAGGAGTTGTTTCTATTACTATAGCAGTAGTTTCTGTTTCAGGCTCATCTCTCGAGATACTTACCGTAGTTTCAGCAGTAGTGGTGGGCTTTGGAAATATTTTTTCTGCTACAGGTCTAAATGCCATGGCAAAAAATATAGCCGCTACACCAAAAGTAGCCCCTAATGCTAATGCTTTAAGAAGATGTTTAAATGCCTTACGCAAAGGATTAGCCTTTATGCGTTTTTCATTTATAAACTGCTTTTTTTCTGTTTCATTTTTTTTCATATCAGTTGAATTTTTATTGTCGCCATCAAGCATAAATTGTCCTCAACTTTCATTTAATGCATTTTGCAAACAACTATATCTTTATTTTAAATTAAGATAAGCCTTATTTCAAGTAAATGTTGAACTATTCGTCTTTTAATTTGGATACAGCTAAAATTTTACCAAAGTTATTCTAAAGATTTGCTTGTCTTATTGAACAATACTTGAAAATTGTGTTATAATTTAACCAAATGGATTTTAGTACAGAACTTATAAAATTTAACCTAAAAAACATTTAGCGTATCTTACGAGAAATAAAATTTAACATACGAGGATTAGATGAACGAGAAAGCATTAAAAACATTAGAATACGACAAAATAATAAATATGCTTGTATCTTATGCCTCCTCTGAGCTTGGAAGAAAAAAATGTGAAACATTGCTCCCTATAATCGACTATGATACTATTATATCTGAACAAAAAGAAACCTCAGATGCAGTAAATAGGATAAGACTAAAAGGTAGTACTAACTTCGGTAATGCAAAAGACATTTATGCCTCTTTAAAAAGGCTTGAAATGGGTTCGCCACTAAGTATAATTGAATTATTAAATGTTGGAAAACTTCTTTCAAATGTTTCAAAAGTAAAAGGATATGGCTACCATGAAGAAGATGAAAACTTTGATAGTCTTGAGCATTATTTTAGAGAACTTGACCCGATTTTAGTTATTGAAAAAGAGATTTCAAAATGTATAATATCAGAAGATATGATAGCTGATTCTGCCTCCTCAGAGCTTTCAAGGATAAGACGACAGCAAAAAAATATAACATCAAAAATGCATAGTGAACTAAATACAATTTTAAATGCACATAGAGAATATCTTATGGACAATGTTATCACTATGAGAAATGGTAGCTATTGTTTGCCTGTAAAGAGTGAATTTAAAAATAAAGTTCAAGGTATTGTACATGACCAAAGTGCCACAGGTTCTACTTTTTTTATAGAGCCACTTGCAGTAATTCGCATGAACAATGAACTTAGAGAGCTTGAGATTAAAGAAAAAAAAGAGATTGAAATAATCTTAGAAAGGCTTAGTAATATGGTTTCGCCTTATACTGAGGTTATAAGATTAAATCTTAAGTTCCTTTCACACCTTGATTTTGTATTTGCAAAGGCACATTTATCAAAAGCGATGTCAGCAAGTGAGCCTATATTTAATAAAAATAAATATATAAATATAAAAGACGGCAGACATCCTCTGCTTGATAGCAAAGAGGTTGTTCCTATAAATATCTCACTTGGGGATACTTATGATTTGCTTATTGTAACAGGTCCTAATACAGGTGGTAAAACTGTTTCACTTAAAACTATTGGGCTATTTACTCTAATGGGGCAATCAGGACTACATATACCTGCATTTGAATCAAGTCAACTTTCTGTATTTGATGAGGTGTTTGCAGATATAGGCGATGAACAAAGTATCGAGCAATCGCTGTCAACATTTTCAGGGCACATGACAAAGATTGTGGATATATTAGAAAAAGCCGATTCAAATTCATTATGTCTTTTTGATGAGCTTGGTGCAGGTACAGACCCTACTGAGGGAGCTGCACTTGCAATATCAATTTTAAGTTTTTTACATAGAATGAAAACTAGAACAGTTGCTACAACTCATTATAGTGAGTTAAAGGTTTTTGCTCTAAGTACCCCTATGGTTGAAAATGCCTCTTGCGAATTTGATATTCAAACCCTTCGCCCTACTTATAGGATACTGATTGGTGTCCCCGGTAAGTCGAATGCATTTGCAATATCAAGAAAACTAGGGCTTTCAGAACATATAATAGAAGAGGCAAAAACTCATCTTGAAACTGATGCAAAAAGCTTTGAGGATTTATTAGTTAAACTTGAAAATGATAGGATTATAATAGAAAAGGAACGCTTAGAGATAGAAAAATATAAGCGTGAGGCTGAAAGGTTTAAATCCTACTATCAAAATCAAAATAAAAGACTGGAAGAAACAAAAGAAAAGATAATTGAAAATGCAAAAAAAGAGGCAGAAGACATTTTAAGTAAAGCCAAGCAAACAGCTGATACAACTATTAACAACATCAATAAAATAGCCTCGGGTGCAGGGCTTGGAAGTGCATTAGAAAAAGAAAGAGATACCCTAAGAACCTCTATAAAATCTCTTGAAAAGCCTAAAAAAGAGGTTGAAAAAACTAAAACTGATAAAAAATTAAAACTGAAACTTGGAGATACTGTAAGAATTTTAAGTATGAATACAACCGGCGATGTGGTTACATTGCCAAATGAAAAAGGTACATTCTATGTACAGATAGGAATACTTCGTTCTCAGGTAAACTTATCAGATGTGGAATTAGTTTCTGAAAATAATACAGCAAAAAAGACCTCTCCTAGTTTTTCAAGTCAAAGAAATTCTTCTCTTATGAAGTCTGCAAATATATCTTATGAAATAAATGTTATAGGTATGAATGTAGATGAGGCTTGTTTTGAACTTGATAAATATTTAGATGATGCTCTTTTAGCACATCTTGAATATGTCAGGATAATACATGGTAGGGGAACAGGAGCATTACAAAAAGGTATTCATGCCTATCTTAAGCAACAAAAATTTATCAAAAGTTATAAATTTGCAGAATTTGATGACGGTGGAAATGCAGTTACAATAGTAAGGTTTTAATAAAATATTGGGAAATTAAAATAAAAAGGAGTATTTATGACAGACAAGCAAAGAATTTTAATAGTAGATGATGATGAAAACATTGCAGAACTTGTATCTTTATATCTTATGAAAGAGTGTTATGAAACTAAAATGGTATTTGACGGAGAGGAGGCATTAAAAGCCTTTGATAGTTTTAATCCTGATTTGGTAATTTTGGATTTAATGTTACCCCGTATTGACGGTTATCAAGTCTGTAAGGAGATTAGAAAAAAATCTCAAGTGCCTGTAATCATGCTTTCAGCAAAGGGCGAAGTATTTGATAAGGTTTTAGGACTTGAACTTGGGGCTGATGATTACCTTGTAAAACCATTTGACCCAAAAGAACTTGTGGCAAGAGCAAAAGCAGTTATGAGAAGATTTGTAAATCAAGACAGTACATCAAGAAATAGCTCAAACCGTAATTATGTTGAATATCCTAATTTAGTGATTAACATTTCAAATTATTCTGTAAATCATAATGATAGAAATGTTGATATGCCGCCAAAAGAATTAGAATTACTTTACTTTCTTGCAAGTAGTCCTAATCAAGTATTTACAAGAGAGCAACTCCTCGATAATATTTGGGGCTATGAATATGCAGGAGATACAAGAACAGTTGATGTTCATATAAAAAGACTTCGTGAAAAAATTCAAGATAATGAACACTGGGCAATTTCAACAGTCTGGGGAATAGGATATAAATTTGAGGTTAAAAGATGAAAATATCCCTATATTGGAAGTTTATCTTAGCCTATATAATCTTTGGTATAACGGCATTTATCGCTATTGCAACCTTATCTTCAAAACTTACTGATATTTATTTGTTGAAGTCAGGGAGCAGTACATTATATGATGAGGCAAATCTAATAGCCTCATCATATTCTGCTGTTTATAGTGGCAAGGATTTAAAACTTTCAGAGGCATACCCACAATTAAAAGCAGTATCCACTTTTCTACAAGTGCAAATTTGGGTAGTGGATAAGGACGGAAAAATTATAGTAGATTCGGAAAATGCTATGATAGATAGGGTTATAGCAGATTTTGACCCTACTGTTGCAGGTAATAAATCATATATTACAGGCAATTACTTTGGTACTTTTCCTTACAAGGTTTTAAGTGTATATGCTCCTATTGTAGGAAATTATAAGACCTATGGTTATGTAGTAATACATAGACCAATGACTATAGTTGAACAAAATAGAAATGAAATTTTAAATATAGTATATATAACTTTTGTTATTGTATTTTTACTTTCAACAGTAATATTAGTTGTGTTTCAATTAGTAGTATTTAACCCACTTAAGGCTATAACTGAGGCAACAAAGCAATACGCTGCCGGCAATTTACATTATACCCTAAAAGTTGTTTCAAATGACGAGATAGGATATTTGGCTGCAACATTAAATTATATGTCTGATGAAATCTCAAAAACTGAGGACTATCAAAGAAGTTTTATTACAAATATATCTCATGACTTTCGTTCCCCTTTAACCTCCATAAAAGGATATTTAGGGGCAATGCTTGACGGCACAATCCCACCTGAACTTTATAAAAATTATATTAGTAGAGTTCTTGGAGAAACTGAAAGACTTACAAAACTTACCAATGGAATACTAACATTAAACTCTATGGACGCTAAAAATAGGCTGACAAGAACTAATTTTCATATAGATGAAGTAATTAAAAATATTGCTGAAAGTTTTGAGGTTCAATGTAATAGTAAAAATATAACATTTGAATTAACCTTTCAAGAAGATATTCCTGAAGTTTTTGCAGAGCAAAGTAAGATAGAGCAAGTTTTATATAATCTTATAGATAATGCTATAAAATTTTCAAATGATAATTCTAAAATATTTATTTCAGTGTATTCAAAGCATGACTCGGTATTTATATCTGTTAAGGATACAGGTATAGGCATTAGCAAAAAAGATATTGGAAAAATATTTGATAGATTCTATAAATCCGATACTTCAAGGGGTAAGGATAAGAAAGGAACAGGGCTTGGACTTGCCATAGCAAAGGAAATAATTCAAGCGCATGGAGAGAATATAGATGTAATTAGTACAGAGGGTGCAGGTACGGAATTCATATTTTCTTTATCAAAAGCAATATAATCGTAACTTTACAAATATTATTTTAAGGTTTAAACTACTTATGCGTTTAATGTAGTACTAAATTTATTAACGCAAGGTAACTTAGATTAGTTTGGAGTGTGAAACTAAACTACTTGATAATCAATAGGAGGAATATAATGACAAAATTTAGGAGATTAATAGTACTTGGGCTTACTACAAGTATGATGAGTGTTACTTTAGCAAATGCAGGAATTTTTCAGTTAAGTCAGGCAAGTACAGTTTTTGCAGACACTGAGGAAAAAAATTATACTATAAATTCTGCATACTGGGACAATAGTGATGAAAGAGCTATTGCATACTGGGACGAAACTGAGAGTAAGACAAGCTATAAGGTTCAATTATTTAAGGGAAATAAAAAGATAGGAAATGTTATAACTGTTTCTAAAGAAACTTATGATTTTTCTACTTTAGTAGCTAAGAATGGTACAGGAAGTTATACATTTAAGGTATACCCTGCTAAGGGAAATAAAACAAAAGACCTTGTAACCTCAGATATTTTAGGAGTGGATAGTGATTATCTTACAGATATAAAGAAGTCTGTCGGCTCAACACCTAATAGTTCAAATTCTATAAATGATAAAAATGAGGACTCAAGTAAAGGCCCGGGAGTTCCAAAAGGAAATCCAACTACTACTTCAACAAGTACTACAAACTTTAATAATGGTTGGAACTTAGTAAATAATGTCTGGTATTATCAAAAAGCTGATTCAAATTTAGCCAAAAATGAATGGCTTAGTATTGAACAAAAATGGTATCATTTTTCAGAAAATGGACAGATGCAAATAGGCTGGTTAAAGGATAATGACAAGTGGTATTACCTTGACTTAGCAAGTGGAAGTCTTAAAACAGGTTGGGAATTTATAAATGGTAAATGGTATTATCTTTCATCTCCAAATGGAGATTTACTTGTAAATACTACAACTCCGGATAATTTTAGAGTCAATGAAAACGGAGAGCGTATTGAGTAGTGAGACTATGAAAAAAAGTCTGTAAATTAATAGAAACAAAGATAGCCTTCTATGATAAAATATAATTATCATAAAAGGCTATTATTATGGTAAATAAAAAGTAATTTTATAATGAAAACTTATAGCTTAAGGTTATTATAGCTTTGGAATAAAAAGTATAACCGTAGTAAATAAATTAGCCTTAGTGCAAATAACCATATAATTTGATATAACATAAATATCTTGCTTATCTATATTTCTTTTAAATAATGAATTATACTTAATTACAATGTCTGTAAGACTTGTAGTATCTAAAAAATCTAAAATTTTTGTTCCATAATATAACTCTAACCTTTTAACTATATTTTTTAATCCAAAAGCTGATTTGCTAGAATTTGAATCATCTAACAAAAGTAAATCTATTATCTCTTTCTTTATACCCACTCCACTATCCTCTATGGATACTACTGCATAGTTGCCGAAATTTCTACCGGTAATCAATAAATTCCCCTTATTCTCCCTAGGTTTTAAACCATGGTATATACTATTTTCAACTAGAGGCTGTAAAGTAAGTTTCGGTATTTTATAATTATTTATTTCTATATCTACTTCAATATTAAAATCAAACTTATCAGAATATCTTTTATTTTGTATTTTTAAATAATTTTCTACATTCAAAAGTTCATCTTTCAATGATATAATATTATCTCCACCACTTAATGAAAGTCTATAAAAATCTGCTAATGCCTTTGTGGAATCCCTTGCCTCTTTTACATTTCCCATTGCACAAAGCACATATACTAAATCTAAAGCATTATAAAGAAAATGTGGTTTTATCTGTGCCTGCATAATATCTAAGTCATATTTTCTTTTTCTTTTTTCCACCTCTCTTACTTGTTTATCAGAAAGATGTTTTCCTATAATTATACATAAGAATATTATAAAGACCATAATGTACACTATATTTTTAATTATCTCTGTACTTTCATAAGTTGCACTATTTAAATCTAATTCAGAGATTAAATGCCAGTTAAGATTTTTAAGACATATATTACTATGTACATATCTCTTATCCGATAACTTTATAATAGAAACATTGTCTTTATCTAAATCAGGCAAATTTCTTGTATTACTAAGTATGTCATCTTTATTTACAGATGATACTACTAAATTATTTGAGTCTAAAATAAGAAAATTTTCATTTAGTTGTTCATATACTGATGAAATATTCTCTTCATTTACACTTATCACTATATATCCCATATTCTCAAGGTTATTAATATTTATAACAGGTCTTACAAGGCAAATATGATATACATTACTATCTCCTGATACTATGTTGTACTTACTCATATTCAGCCATTTTCTAAAATATTTACCACCATACTCACTTGCATTTGCCTCAACAAGAAATTTTTCTATATCTAATTTTTTTCTAATGTTGTTTTCTGTAGAAATTATATTCCCATTTAAACTTATATAATATATCTCATTTAGATTATTAAACATTGATTTGTATAAATCTAATGTAGTTTTTATACTATTTCTAAGTTTTAACTCCCTTATTTTTTCATTACTCTCATACTTTAGTAATGAAAATGAGTGATTTATATCTAAATTAATAATATTAGAACAATTTTGTGCATCTATAAAAATATGGTTTATTTGTTCTGAAACTAAAAAAGCATTGTTTTGTAATACCTTTTTACTTCTTTCTACTGCTTGAGCACTATATATTGTTATTGTAATAACAAGCAAAGCAACCACCGGCAATAATACCAGTGGTGCAAAAGATAAAATAATTTTATTCCTTTCAAAAATTTGTTTAATCCTAAAGCTTTTCATAAATTTAAACTTTCAATTAATTTCTCTAAACTGTTATATGAGTAATTTTTTCTTGCAATATTATAGTTGTCCTCTACTATATTAGTTTCTAAATCACTATTAAGTAAAATGCTTATCACTTCTTTTGAAACTTTTGATAATATATCTTCTTTTACACATACAAGATTATCTGTATCCCTAGAAAACTCATCTCCCAAGCTTACAATTTTAAATCCCTTATTTTTTAAATCTGATATATATACAGGATATTCAAAGGCAATTATAGGCAATTTAGCAAAAACTGCCTCAATAAATTGATTTCCAAATCCCTCCCATATACTTGGATAAGTTACAAAATCTGAATACACATAACTATCCCAAAGTGAATATATCTTTTTTCCATTTACCATATTTCTTGAATGAGCAACTCTATCTCCAATAAATCTTATATCTACTTTCTTAGTTTCTGCTTTTTTTATTAACTTATTTACATAATCTGATGAAATACCAAAGCTTTCCACTATCCCTGCACATAGTAATATAATTTTACTATTTTCATTAATATACTTACCATTATAAAGTTTCTTTCCTATAAGTTTTGACTTATTTTCATTTAAACTATCTACAACATCTATTGCAAGCTCTATTCCTTTTCTATCCATTACTCTTGTAGCTTGTAAAAATATAATATCATTTTCAGCTATATTAAAATCTTTTAGAAAAGTCTTGTTATAGTCATCTACTGACCATTTATTCATCTCAAAGTCAAATACATTTGGCACTATATCTGCTTTTATATGTTTTTTATCAAATAAAGCTTTTTGTGCAATACTATTAATAACTAAGTTTTTGACATTTTTTATATTTGGTGGAGCTAGCTTTTCTAATATATCAGCTACTTCAATACAAGTTGGTTCTACTTCTCCACTATCTTCAAAGTAAAAATCATGATTATGACATATAGTTTTTATATTTGTTTCTATAATAAACTCATATATTGCCTTTAAAGCTGCTATATGATAGCCTACACTCATAAGATTATTTGGAATAATAATCTCAATATTATTTTCCTTTATTATTTGGTATAATTTTTCTTTTATTATCTTAGCACTATTATTGATATCTGAAATTAGTTCTATACCATTTTCATAATCTACTAATCTTACTGTTGCATTCTCTATTTCCTTTTTAGTCTGCTTGTGATAAAAAGAAAGTTCTGGAATACATAAAACTCTTTCATTATCATTATTTCCGGCAATATAAAAAACTTCATGCCCTAGCTTTTCAAGAACGGTTCTCCACTTATCAACTTCAAGGGAAACACCGTCTGTTTTTCCCAAAGCATTATGTAAAAAAGCAATCTTTGACATTATTCTACCTCATCATAAAAACATTCTAAAAGTTTAAGTCCATGACCCCCTCTTTCATCTTCCCCAATAGTTTCTATTGGATTAAATCTTATATACCTAGTTGTAGTAGTTTCAAATATATAAGATTTAGGTTTACCGTCATTTCTACTTTCTATTATAATAGTTTTGTACTCTTTATTATCTATTGAAAAGTCTATATTAAAACATTTTGCATATTTTACTTTATCTGTAGTTAAGCAGACTCTATTTGTTGGCACAGGCTTTCCTATATCTATTGTAAATGCATGATTTCCCGGGGTACTTGACATAGTACAGTCAATTACATTTCCATTTGTACAGTTCATATAATACCCCTCATTTGTTGGAATCATGTCAGCCCTTACTCCCTTTCTAAAAAGCAAGTTTTTTCTGTAATTTATATTTTTTAACTTAACATTTACCTCTCTTACAAAACTTTCAAGAATTACTCTGCCATTAACATTTTTTCCTACACTCAACTCTTCAATATTATCTAAAAGTATCGGTATATCAATTATAATATTATTTTTAGGCTCTTCACCGGTAAACTTGATAGAAATGATATTTTCCATAAGTGCCTCAATTATAAAACCAAATCTTTTATTACCTGAAATAGGGAAATTATCAACTACAATCCTTTTTCCTGCATATAACCATTCTTCCGGTATTCCTCTACCTATTATAATAGAAGTATCATATTTTTCTACTATTAAGCTTTCTAATAAAACTTTTGATGCTAAGGACTGCCCCCATATATGAGGGCAACTTCCGTCTCCACTTAGAGGATGTAGTCCTAGCCATTTTTCTTTTACAGGTTCTCCCTCACTTTCCCAAAAACTATATGGCCCACATTGACCATAGCTAATCATTGCTTGATAAGCATAGATACCCTCACTCCTATATTTTATCCCCCTTAGTCCTGTGGCGGCAAGTCCTGCATTATAAGCACCTATACTATCTGAGAAACTTCCACCACCAAAAGAATGTGGCAACAGTCCTGCATTTTCACCTCTCTTTAAACCATAAGTATAAGTATCATCAATCATATCAATCATAACACCATATTGATCTACATCAAATAAAAAGCCGTCCCAAGCCCAACGCCCAAATAAAAACATAGATGCCCAGTTTGTATTTTTTGGTTTACTACATATATTCTTAGAATTATCTTCTACCATTGATGCCGGAATATAGTTTAAATTATATTCTTTGATAGTTTTACTTATAACCTTATCTACATTAAAAAATAACTTATTATAGAGTTCTTTTGCAAATTTTACTTCATCTTCATTTTCAAGTATATTTGCAATATATCCATAAGCAGTAAGTCCTAAAAGTGCAGACCAATTATCAACTGTCCAATATCCAATCTTATCTATATCCCACGTCTTTTTTATTATACCTAAACTTTCAATATCTATTTCAATTTTATGAGCAAATTCTCTTATACTTTCAAAGTTCTCTTCTAAAACCAATCTATCATTTGTTTTTAAATAATAAAGTGCAAAAGGCCATGAATATTTCCACTTTGCGTCATCATACCTTACTTGAAACTTTAGATTTGAAAGATAAATCTTTGCATCTTCAAAATATCCTTGATTAAATAAATTTACTAAAATGCCTATTGCATCATGGTCAAATACTTCCTCATACCCATTTGCACCAACATATAAATCATATTTATTTCTTATGATATGGGTATAAATGAAATTAGCCTTATAACTTTCAATAAGTCTTGAGTCAGGAATATCCACAATATCTGTAATAAGCTTTAATTTTTCAAGCCAGTATTCTTTCATATGATTAAAATGCAAATCAAATCCACCTAAATCTATTAGCTCATCTTTTGTCAGAAGTTCATAATCATTACCAAATCTATCTGAAATAATTACAAAATCATGCTTTACTATTTGTTTAGGTAAAATCTCCCCCAAGCCCTCATTAAGACAAATTAGCTCTTTTGACTGTTTTGGAGATATTTTTTTCTTTATATTTGAGTTATTTTTGATTTCAACCCTTGAATATACAGCTACATAATCTCTATTTTCTATACTTATTTTATCTGCAAAATTTTTTATTTTTACAATACATTCATCAATTTCAAATTCAGATACTAAGCATGGTAAAAAGCCCTCTTCATTGTACCAGTCAATACTTTCTGCATTTTTACTTATACCAAATTCTATAAGTATATTTCTACTATCTCTTATAAAATATCCACCCTCTAAATAGCAAATTACACTTTCATTATCTCCACTCCAACCTATTACCCCTGCTTTACTTAAATCATCTTTCATATAATTATCCCTTTATTCCTGCTCCGTATGCAACTGCACTCTCTATCTCTTTGCTAAATAAAAGATATAAAATAAAAGTTGGTATACTTGAAATTACAAGTGATGCCGCCATAGCTCCCCAATCAGTCGAAAACTGTCCTTGAAACTTAACTAATCCTATTGGTAAGGTATTTAATGACTGCTTTCCTATAACTACTAGTGCAATAATAAATTCATTCCAAGAAAACAACATTACAAATAATGCACAGGTAATTATTACAGGTTTCATAAGTGGTACTATTATCTGAAAAAATGTTATAAAGATATTGGCTCCGTCAATCGCAGCTGACTCTTCCATTTCAAATGGTATACTTCTAAGATAGCCATAAAATATAGTAATAATAAATGGAAGTTCAAATGCAACATAAGGAAGTATAAGTGAAATAAGACTATTTCCTGCATGTAAATCTCTTACAAGTATAACTAATGGTATAAGCACTATCTGAACAGGTATAAACATTCCTAAACTCACATAATTTTTTATAAATACATTTCCTCTAAAATCTAGTCTTGAGATTGCATAGGCAAACATCATTGCAAAAAGTATTGTAAATATTATTACAAATGCCGCTACAATTATACTATTTGTAAAATATCTTACTACATCATATTCAAGCCATGCTTTCACATAATTTTCTAATCTTAGAACATGTGGAAAGCCAAATGGATTTGTAGAAAATATCTCCTCATTATTCTTTAATGAATTAAATGTCATCCAAACTAAAGGATAAGCAGCAAATACAGCATATAAACATAAAAACAAATATATAAATATCTTTGTTACTAAATTAAATATTTTTTTCATATTAATTCAACCTAATTTATAATGAAACTTTTTTATTTTGTCTCACATAAACTAATTAATTCTTTCCCTTGCTATAAATCTATTAATTATAAGAGTACACAACAAACATTCTAAAACTAAGGTTACAGCTATAGAACAAGCGTATCCAAAATTGCCACTCACATACGCACTCTTATACATCATATAAGTAAGTGTTGAAGTTGCATTTCCAGGCCCTCCACCTGTCATTATATACATGTGGTCAAATGCTCTTAATCCACCGGATATTATAAGTATTAGAAGTAACTTATAAGTTTCTGACAAAAGTGGTATAGTAATAAAAAAATGAGCCTTAACGCTTGTAGCACCGTCTAACTTAGCCGCCTCATAATACTGCTGTGGTATGCTTTTTATTGCTGTATATATTAAAAGTATAGTATTCCCTATTCCCTGCCAAGCTGTAAGAAATGCCATAGTTAATATGGCACTAAAGCCGCTTGCAAGCCAATTTTGAGAATAATTAATACCTAAAAATCTAAAGACCCTATTTATTAAACCCATATTACTAGGATCGCTTGCAAGCATAGCTAACCAAAGTTTACACACTATAACAGTAGATAAAGTACTTGGTATAAAATATATGGATCTAAATATTCTTGAACCCTTTATTCTTTTAGATGAAAGCAAGAGTGCTATTACAGTTCCAAGTCCAATTTGATAAATTACTGTAACCATAGGATAAAGTAGCCCGTTGATAATAGAAATCTTAAAGGTAGAATCTTTTGTAAAAAGTTTAATATAATGCTTAAAGCCTACAAATTTTCCAAGATTTATACCGTCCCAATTATACAAACTCTTAATAAGAGTCTGCATAATTGGATAAAAAACAACTACTGTATATATTAGAAGTGTCGGAAAAATAAATATAAAAATATGAAACTTATTTTTAAATACATTTCTCATTAATTACTTGTTCCCTCTAAAACTGAATCTATTTCTTTTGCAAAATCTTCTGCTGATATTGAACCTGTAAGTAATTCCTGTGATTTATCTTCCATAACAGTTTTTAATTCTTGATTAGTAAGATTCCAATCAAATTTTGACATAGTTTTAAAATTAGCTGTATCATTGATATATTGTTGCATAACAGGTCCTAATGTTACCTCTGCTTTAGGTGAATCCTTATAAATAGAAGAACCACCCTCAAGTTGTACAAAAGCATCATTTAACTTTCTTGAAAGAAGTACTGCATACTTTGCTGCAACCTCTTTATTTTTACTATAGTCAGGAACTGAAAATCCACCTTGACTATAACCACCACTCATATTCCACTTAACTTTTTCTTCACTTCCTGCATCTGCTAATGGATAATACATAACTTCAATATTATCTCCCATTTGCTCCTCTAAACCTTTAAGTGCCCATGTACCTGTCATAAACATAGCAGCCTTACCTGAAGTAAATAGTGCCTCTGCTTGGTCATAAGTAGTATTAAATACATCCTTTGACAACATACCTGCGTTTACTAATTCTATAAGCTTTTTCGCCGCATCTAAGTATTCTTCATCACTAGCTTTTGCTGTATTGTCATCAAGTGCCGCTATACCGTCATGTGCTTTTCTAGTTGCCATAATATCATACAAATGTAAGCACCACTGTTTCTCTTTTCCAAATAGTGCATAAGGGAGTACCCCTTTTTCATTAAATGCCTTAACTGCACTTAAAAACTCAGGGTAATTTGTCGGTATTTTAACTCCATTTTCCTCAAATACTTTTTTATTTGCATAAAAAGAATTTACCCATGGAGATTGCCAAGGTACTGCATATATATGTCCGTCTGACATGTATAATGCCTCTTTATAAGCATCTGAAATACTGTCTATAATACCTGCCTCTTTTGCATATTCATCTAATTGAACCAATGCTCCTGACTTATTAAAAGTTTCTATATCAACTCCGTCAGATTTAAATATATCAGGAAGATTACCTGATGCCGCATAAGTCTTAAGTTTCTGACCGTCATCTTGTGCCGCAGGTTCAATCTCAATAGTTACATTTGGCATTTCTTTTTTCATCTCTTCTATAGCCCTATCAAGGGTATCCTTTTCCTGCTCATCTGAATAGTTTGCATAAAGTTTAAGAGTAACTGTACTATCTGAAGTTTGTGTTTTTTCTGCAACCTCAGATGAGCTTTCTGTTTTTTCTGAAGATGCACTAGAAGTTGCCTTTGTACCTCCACCTGAACATGCTGAAAATAATATTGCTGATAATGTTGCAACTGAAATAGCTTTTAATAAACCTTTTTTCATATTAAGCCTCCTTAAAATTTGTTCAAAGCCAATTATAACTATTCAGATTTATAATTCCTCAAAATAAATGATATCTGAATACTTATAAAAATAGAGTTAAACAGATTTTATAAAAATTAAATCTATCTAACTCTATTTTAGTATTATTTATACTATTTATAAATATACAAAACAGGACAAATTAGCATTTTTCGTGACTATGTATACTTTTATTGCTTATCTTATGAATTTTTATAGATATTTTACAATACTTTTTTAAGTACTTTACTTATATAATCAGAGCAAAATTTATGTATTTAAGTTATTTTTAATCACCACTACTATTTTGTCTAGTTCCTTAAAAAAATAAAAGCTTTTATATACTACAAAATTTGACATTAATATGTTAATATAATATTACTTGTGTTGTGTTTAGTATAAAACAACATGCTTTGTAACTACTTCTTATACAAGCTATTATTCTTAGTGTAATGTAGTCCTGAAATAATTGTAGTTAAATATATTAAAAGGAGGATTTGTTAAAAAATATACTATGTTAATTATTGTAATTTTATTAGCCCTACTCATTATAATTCTTCACTTAGTCTTATCTCCACTAGTATTGACTAGAGGCTATGTTGCTTTGCTGGTTAAAGATAAGGGTTCTCAAAATATAACTTGGGAAGATTTTGAAAAATTTCCTCATGAAAAAGTAGATAGTGAACTTCTTATTTACAAATATAAGCTTAGGGACGGAGGACATTTATTTATTGGAGGTATTGACTTAAATCAGCCCCCTATATATGTATATATTAAGAATACTGATGGTAGTGAAATAGATATAATGTTGAGGTTATAAGATTAGAAATATAAAAATACCATATTTGCTAATTTAAAGACTTTATATG
>CALALP010000066.1 GCA_937925515.1 uncultured Lachnoanaerobaculum sp.
CCCCGGTGGGGGAAAAAGCCATATATGGATAGCCATTTTGCGACACCCTCTATAATCAATTCTAAACTTCAGAAATCGCCTTTAAAAGTTCCTCATATACTTTTTCAAAAGTTTCTACATCATCACAGTAAGCTTCATTACTTGTAAATAGTTTACTTACTAATTCATTATACTTATTAATATCTTTTTGTCTTAGAATACTTAAAAGTTCAACATCTTCTGCACCTTTTCTTTGTGCCTCAAGACGCATACTTGGCAAAGCATCTTTTCCTGACCATGGATAGGCTATAAAAGCATCTCCACAAGGGAAATTTGTTCCTATTCCGGTAGGATTTGGACAGCTTGTAGCCTCAAAAGGATTCATACCCTCCGGAAATTGATTAAATCCCCAATGTAAAAAGCCTGACAAGCGATTCTTAGAAAAGCCCCAAAATAGTAGACGATTTTTAATTAATGCAAAGTCTAAAAAGCGATTTAACCAATGTCCTTGTGGGCTGCAACATACATAATTCCATACTTCCTCGCCTAAATCTATAAGTTTTTCAAAGTTTTCTTTTTCTTTCTCATAGCTTGAAGTTGTAGGAACCCAAACATCAATTCCACCTTTAAACTCGGAGGTGGCGACTGCCTCTATAATTCTTACTTCTGGGATATACTTTCTTATAATAGAGGCTGTTTGATAATATTGTCTTTTTCTTGCTGCAAGAACTTCTTTTGAATTTGTGCCTGTATGAATATCAGGTTCATCATGAATATGTATCATTACCTTATCTATCCAACCATTTTCCTTTAAAAACTTACCAAGACTCTTTGCATAAAGTACAGTGATTTCATAGCCCTCAAGGGTTTCTAAATCTATTTCAGGTGCAAATGCACATCTAAAAGTATCTGTATACATATCAGGCATTCCATTATCTTTATAACCTCTCGATAGAAAACTTCCAAGTTCAATATACTGCATACCTTTTTCAAAGAATAGTGAGATAATGTCTTTTAAATGTGAAAAATCAAATACATAAGGCTTTCTTGATTTTAAACAAGTTTTATCAAGTTCAAGGAAAAAACAAGTCTGTCTTACACGACGCATTAAATCTATATAGTTTCCAAGTACCTCCATAAATTCAGGACTTCCTTGTTTTACATTATGAAAACGACTTATTGCAGAAAGACTAAACCAATTTGTAACCTGAAACTTTTCATTTGGAATGACAACATTATACACTCTAATTTCAATTTCTAAGTTATATTCAGTATCTTCAAATGAAATTTTAAGTTTGGCAAAATACCTGCCTGCTTTTATATCAGGTTTTGGTGTAAATGTTATATAAATAGCTACTAGATTATCCGTAGATTCTATAATGCCATTTTTCTTTGGGATAAGGCAGTCAAAAACCTTAAAAGGTGCTTTCTTTATAGCATAACTAGGTTTCTTATCAGTAAGTATTACCATATCTCCACCTTGTTCTATACCGTCGCCGGTGTTATATTCTACGGGTATAGACTTCATCTGAAACCATTCTGTTTCAAAATCATTACTATCTAAACTACAAATTGCTGCTGATGAGGAGGAAATTAAAATTTGTATTCCCTGCTTTCCATTTACAGGGGTTGATAGAGTTATTTTTTCCGGTAAAATTTCCATAGAACTATCAGGAAAAGTAAATTCCTCTCCTTGTACAAGTTTTCCTTTTATAACTTGACTCATTATTTATCTCACTTTCATAGTATTTTTTATTATAGTTTACTATTAACTGAGGGATTTTCCTTGCCAATATCAAGAAAAATCCCCTATAAATTTTGTAATTACTGTTTTATTCCAACTTCTTCAGCTTTTTTATTTACTTCATCAATCATCTTACTTAGACCCTTTGTTTCATAGGTTGCCATAATATCATCAACCATTTTATCAACAGGTTCACTTCCAAGCATTACTTGATATAAATCATCTTTTGCATTAATTACAAAACTATCTTTTAGAGGTGTAGACAGAAATAGTACATTATCATAGTATTTAGGTAAAGATCCCTCCTCAACTGCTTGTTTATGACGTTCTACATTCCATTGTCTGTATTCATCAGGAGTATCACTTGGGAAACTCATATCCCATGATGACGGATCCCACATACAAATATAGCTAGCACCTTTTATATAAGGATATTTATCCTTAAGAGAGATTCCCTCTTTTAGTACAACTTTTCCGTCTTTAATATCATAGTCCTCTCCCTCAAAGCCACAGAAAGATAAGTATTTTCCTTCTTCTGAGCTAAGGAAATCATATAGTCTGCAAATAGCCGCCATTTTCTTTTCATCAACTTTTGAGGAAATATATGACTCAGACCAAGCCTCTGTATCAATGAAATAATGTTTTTTGCCGTCTGCACAAGGAAAAATAGGAGCAACTTTTATATCATCACTAAATTTACGTCCATATAATTTTTCATAGTCTTTTCCAATCTCTTTATATAACCATGACGGGCCACCACCTGCAACCAAGATAGCTGCTGACTGACCTTGTAAGAATTTTTCTTTTGAAGTATCAAACTTTGCAAGTGCAATATCTTTTTCTATTGTACCTTCTTCATACATATCACGAGCAAGTTGCATTGCTGCCTTCATATCTCCTGCAAAATATCCGGGTTTAAACTTACCGTCTTCTACAACCCATTTCTTTTCAATGATATTACCATATGGCAATATAAGACCATGTAATAGATGAGCTGTTACTTGTGTTAAGCCGCCAATATTCTTTTTCTCAGGGTCAGCCGCAATAATTTTTTTAATCATATCCCTAAATTCATCATAGGTTTCAGGCTCTTTTGTAACCCCTGCCGCCTTTGCCAAATCCCAACGATATAGCAAACTTCTATCTTGAGAACTATAAGTAATATCTCCATAAGTTCGTCTTGGAATCATATAGTAACGGCCATTTTGCATAGCGGCAACTGCTCTATCCATTTTGAGATAATTTTGTAAATTAGGATAAGGAGATAAATCTTCAGGTAGAGGCTGTATTACGCCTTGTTCAATCCATTTATGGAAAAATGAACTTGTAACAAAGCCTCCTGCAAAAACATCAGGCAACTGACCATTTGTTGCCCAAAGTTGAATTTTTTGATCTGCATCGTCCCAAGTTACATTTACAGGTTTTATTTTTACACCTGTTTTTTCAGATATTGTTTTATAAAGCTTGTCATTTTCTGCATTTGCAAGACTATCCCCAATATCCCAAAGGGCAATGCTGATTTCCACAGGTTCATTATCTTTTTGGGTATTATCTGCTTTATTTTCCGAATTTCCCATACTGCTTTCTGTTGTCTTAGGGGTTGTGGGTTTTGCACACCCTGCCAAGCTACCAAGTGTAAGTGCCGCCATCAATAATGATGCTATTACTTTTCTTTTTTTCATATTTCTGCTCCTTTTTAATTATTCTTTTACTGCTCCTATTAAAACACCCTTTACAAAATATTTTTGTAGAAATGGGTAGGCACAGAGTATAGGTAACATTGTAATTATAATTGCCGCCATTTGTATGGACTGAACAAATACCTTATCTTGTGTACTCATAACTGACTGTGCTTGAGAGGTAAGCTGAGAATTGAAACTTACCAAAGTATCTCTTAAATATATTTGTAGGGGTTTTATATTTATATCATTAATATAAAGATAGGCATTCCACCATTCATTCCAGCGTTCTACTGCATAAAATAGTAGAAATGTTGCCATAAACGGTTTTGAAATTGGGATAAATATACGAGTCATAATCACAAATTCATTTGCACCGTCTATTCTTGCCGCATCTTCAAGGCTTATAGGAAGCCCTGCAAAATAGTTTTTCATAAGAATTAGATAATAAGTATTTATAAGGTTCGGAAGTATCATTGACCAGATATTATTTACAAGCCCTAAACTACTAACAACTAGATAAGTAGGAATCATTCCTCCTGAAAAAAGCATTGTAAATAATATTAAGCTTAAGAAAAATCTTCTCCCCTTTAATCTTTTCCTAGATAAAACATATGCGGCGGTAACTGAAAATACCATATTTAATAAAGTTCCTACTATGGTAACAAACAATGTTGTGCCTAATGATTTAAAAAATTGTACATCTTTTACAATAGCCTTATAACCGGTAAAATCAAAAACATGAGGATATAAGTATGGAGAATAAGTTGCACTTGCTATTGTATTTGACATAGATATAATAAGTACATTATAAAATGGATATATAGTAACAAGTGCTATAATTCCTAAAATGATATAGAGAATAATGTCAAATAAAGATTTCTTTTTCATACTACCTCCTAAAATAGTCCTGTTTCACCTGATTTAACAACTATCTTATTGGCAACAGTAAGCATAATTACTCCAATTACAGATTTAAAAAGTCCTATTGCCGTGGTATAACCAAAGTTTGCACCAACTTCAAACGATTGTCTAAATACATAAGTATCAATAGTATCTGCGACTGAGTATACAGGAGAAGAATATAGGTTAAATATTTGGTCAAATGCAGCACCACCCATAATACTTCCGACTTGAAGAATAAGCATTGTACACACTACCCCTAGAATACCCGGCCAAGTAACATATAACATTTTTTGAAAACGACTTGCTCCGTCTATGCTTGCCGCCTCATATAATTGCTGATCCACACTTGTAAGTGCTGCAATATAAATGATTGCGTCCCAACCACATTCTTTCCAAATGTTTGAAATCCAAATAAAAGGTCTAAAAGACGTAAGGGACATCAAAGGTGAAACTTCGGGAAGTTTTAATAATGCAAAAATTTGATTTACAATTCCACTAGAAGAAAATAAATTTATTAAAATACCGGATAATACAACCCAAGAGATAAAATGAGGAAAGGTAAAAACTGTTTGTAAGAACTTTTTTACTCTTAGGTTTTTTACTTCATTTAATGCAAATGCAAGTATGATAGGTACCGGAAAATGAAACAGTAACTTTCCAAAACTAAAGATAAGAGTATTTTTAAATGCTCTCCAAAATTCAGCATCTGTAAACATGGTTTTAAAATGTGTAAAACCTATCCAAGGACTATGCCACATACCTAAATTATATTGATAATCTTTAAATGCAAGTGTTATACCTCCCATAGGAAGATAACAAAATATTATATACCAAATAATTGCAGGAAGTAAAAGTGCATATAACATCCAATCTCTTTTTAAAAATTTCATATTTATTCTCCTTTTACTCATTTGTAGAACCTAAACCTTAAGTAAATTATACAGTGAATAATAAGAAATTTGGTATGGTTAAATATAAGAGTTAAATGTATTTTTTTTAGGTTGTAATTTTAAAGAAAATAGATTTTTTTTAGGTAAGATATAAGAATCTTCCATATTTTTAATTCCTATAATTGGGTATAATAAAAACAAGAATTAACAAGGCTTTCAATATTTAAAGTAAACTAAAGTTAATGAAACCTTTGTTGTGCTTTTTAGGAGGTATAAATGTTATCTATTCAAAAGCAATTTAGGATTATTCTTATGTGTATTATAGCACTTGTTTTAGCTCTTTCTATTTCAGCATACATAGCACTTGATAGATTGGTTACTAAAAACACAGTATCTTATGCCAAAAACACAACCCAAAAGTTTGAGGGAGAGATAAATTATCTTTTTAAAAGAATTGATGCTATTTTTAATTCATTACTCTTTGATAGAAATATTGAGAAACTTTTACATTCTCCTTATACAGAAAAAACACCGCAATATATAAGCAGTCTTTTAGCCAGTTTTTCCTCTTATTCAACTATGAATCAAGATATTAGTGATATTGCATTAGTTTCAGAACAAATGTCATGGTCTAATAGTTATAGTGGAAAGTTTTTAAGAAAACTTGCAGCAAAAATGGAAAATTCACATGGAACTTATAGCTTTGGTTTAAGAGATTTTCCGGATAGCAATCAAATGATTTTTGGGTGTAATGTCTATGGAATACAGGAAACAGAATATTATGGGAAATATCAAGGCAGTATTATTTTAACAGTGGATTTAAATAAAGCACCTATTATCTTACCGGAAGAAACTAATTATAATACCTATTTTATATTAGTGGATAAATCAAATAATTATTATTCATTTAATGCAAAGAAAGAAATTTCAGAAAAAATTATAGAAGAATGTAGCAAGTTTTTTGGAGATAGTTCCTCTAAGGAATACTCTAATTCAAATTATTTTTATTATATTTCTAAGGTTGAAAATTTTGATTATTTTTTAGTAAGTGCCATAGATAAGAGAATATTACAAGAAAAGGTATTGTTTGTAACAGTGATATTTACAATAATTATGGTTATCTCTATGTTTATATTAGCCTTTTTTATGTATGTGATTTTACACAATATGGTAACACCTTTAAATAAACTTTCACTCTATATTGAGGAAATTAGAAAAAAGCCACTGGATAAAAAGCGTCCTGTTTTAAAATTAGAGGGCTGTAGTGAAATTCACAATTTAAATACTTCTTTTCATGAAATGTTGGACGAACAGCAAAAGCTTACAAGACAGCTTTATAAGACCACTGTTACCTTGTATGAAACTGAACTTAAAAAGAAACAAGCTGAACTTGAGTTTTTAAAAAGTCAAATCAATCCTCACTTTTTATATAATACTTTGGAGTCAATTCAAGATATTGCATTAGAACAAAATATCCCTGAGATAGCAGGAATGTCAGGAGCATTGGGAAAGCTATTTAGGTATAATGTAAAGGGAGAAAATATTGTAACATTTTCAAGAGAACTTGAAATTACAATGGCTTATTTGGATATACAAAAAGCACGTTTTCCTGATAAGTTGGAAGTGATATGTAGTGTTAGAAATGAGGCATTAGAAGTTAAGGTAATGAAGTTTTTACTTCAGCCCTTAGTTGAAAATGCTGTTTTCCATGGGATTGAGCCTCTTTTGCGAAAGGGAACATTATTTATAGGTGCAAGAGTACAAGATGATAAGTTACTAATTACAATTCAAGATGACGGCATTGGAATACCAACTGAAAAACTTGAGGAAATTCGTAAATGTCTAAAAGATATAAATTTTATAAGTAGTTATTCTAAAAGGCATATAGGTATTGTTAATGTAGCACATAGGTTACTACTTAACTATGGAAATGAATTTGGGCTTACTATTGATTCAAAGGAGAATGAGGGAACTAGAATTTTACTTACAATGCCTTGTGATAAAAATATTTGATAAAGGAGATATTATGTTTCATGTTGTGATTGCTGATGATGAAAGTAGAATTATAAAAACAATTATGTCCTCAATAGCTTGGACAAAACTTGGGCTTAGTGTAGTTGGGATTGCATCAGACGGTTTGCAGGCTTTAGATTTAGCAGAAAGAGAAAAGGCTGATATTTTAATTACAGATATTAGAATGCCGGTGCTTGACGGACTTGAACTATGTGAAAGACTACATAAAATTAGCCCTAAAACTCAAATTATTTTAATAAGTGGTTATGCAGATTTTTCTTATGCACAAAAGGGTATTGAATTAGGTGTGCTTGGGTATTGTCTAAAGCCTTTAAATATCTCAGAACTTCAAAGACTTTTAATTAAGGCAGTTAAAAGTATACAAAAGGAAAGTATTTTAAGGGCAGATACACTTTTAGATTATATTGAAAATGGGGAAAATGAAGACCCGGCACAGATGTTAAGACAATTTGGGCTTACTTCCTCACTACTATATGTAGCAGTTTCTGTGCGTTTACCAAATTGCACTCAAATTTTAGGTGCAGGACTTACAATTAAACTTGGCAGGCAAAAATATTTGTATCTTAGTGAAACTACATTTAACCAAGACTTGGCAAATGAACTTATAAAAGTCTCTGATAAAGGGGGGATAAGTCTTTCACAACTTCCGGTATCAGCCTCAAGTTTAAAATCAAAAATTTCAGAATCTGAAATTATGGCTTATCAGTTTTTTATTACAGGAGGCTCTTTTATAACAGAGTTGCCTATTTCTGCTACTATGTCAGAGGAATTTTTTACTAGACTTCAAGAGGCATTTACATCATCTAATAAACTTTTAGAATTTATAAAAGGACTTAGAAAGGAAAAGTACTCTTACTTTTTAGATATTTCATCAGCTTATAGATTATATAATAGAATAATTAGTTATCTTTCTTCAGAATCCGGCAAAATAGGTAAAGAGGAATATTATCTAAATGGCTATGAACAACTTGTAGATAAGTATTCTAATATGGAAAATCTTTTTGATGAACTTGAAAAATGGCTTTTAACAACCACTAATCAAGTAGCTGAAATACCAAAGTTTACTACCGGTTCTTCTTCATTTATGAATATTATCAAATATCTAAATGAAAATTATGAGAAAGATATTTCACTTACAAAGTTAGCTGAAGTATTTCATCTAAATGCCTCTTATATAAGTTATTTGATTAAATCAGAAACAGGACTTACTTATTCACAATATTTAACTGAACTTAGGATAGGAAAAGCAAAGGAATTATTAAAGACCACAAATTTAAGTTTAACTGAAATTAGTGAGGCAGTCGGCTTTAATGACTATTTTTATTTTATAAAGAAATTTAAAAAAGTAGTTGGAGTAACTCCCGGGCATTATACTTAATAAGCATTTTATAAGGCATAAGTAAAAATAATAAAGGAACTATACCAATTAAGCATTGCTGAAATTAAAATAAATACTTAAATAATTTAATAAATCCAAGCTATTAGCTACTAGACAAATGTTAATTATAAAAAACTTCTAAAATAATGCTTGCAATTTTCTGACTCTTTTGGTATTATAGTAACAGAAATTACAAAAGCTATGTTTTGGTTGAAACAGATAGTAACTTATGTTATAGAGATTGTTGTAAAGTATCTCTATATGTAACTTATTTATTTTCAAATAGAGAACAAATAAGTTAGTAATATTCATGAAATTAGTTTTGCAACACCTCTAGGAAAGGGGACATATGAACTGGTATAGTATATTTTCAGCAGTTGTAGGTGTTTTAAAGATACTTATAGAATTAGCAGTCAAGATAGCAGATGCTATTCCTAAATAGACATTTTAAAACCCTCTTATGAAAATTGTTTATTAAGTTTTAGGATAGGATTTGTAAATATTGGGGATACAAAGAGTTTTGCGTTTCTCTTTGTATCTCTATTTTTGTTTGTTGAAGAAAAGAGAGAGGTATATTATACTAAGGAGAAGTAGTATTTTTAATAGGTTTGTTTTGAAGATGAGGCGAATATGAGAATTAGTATAAAAAATATTGGTAAGATAAAAGAGGCAGATGTAAATTTAAATGGTATAACTTTAATAGCAGGAAAAAATGATACAGGAAAAAGTACAGTAGGAAAAGTTTTGTTTTCAATATTTAATGGGTTGCATGATATTAAAAAGAAAATGAATGATGAGAAAAAAGAGGCTATTGAAAGAATTATAGAAGGGCTTTTGTATGATACAGGTTATATGGAAAAAGAAAAAGAATTATCTGAAATTTCAAATAAAAGAGATATGATTACTAAAGAAATACTTAACATTGATATTGAGATTGATAAAAATAATATTGATAAATACATTAAAGAAATCTTGGAAAATAGTAATATAAAAACTGAAGTTATGAGAGGAGAAAGAATTTTAGATAATATTTATAAAATACTAAGTATAACAAGGGAGCAAGCAGTTAAAGCTATTATAGGAAGAGTTCTTGGAAAGGAATTTGGTTGGCAAATAAATAATATTTTTTATGATAATATTGGGCAAATAAAATTGGTTATAAAAAGTGATGAAATAAATTTTATAATCAAGGATAATAATATTATTGATACTATAAATTGGTTTGATTTAATTAAAGAAGTAGTATACTTAGATAATACGTTTACTTTAGATGAAAATAAAGTAACAAATTATTTAACAGAGGCAAGAAGAAGTGTACCTCATAAGTCTAGTTTAATAGAAAATATACTTTCTCCAAAAGAGAATAATATTTATGATGAGTTACGAATAAAGAATAGTATTGAAATTATGATGAATAAAATTAATGAGGTTTGTTCGGGAGATTTAAATGTATCAAATAATAATACTATAGCTTATAGAATAAAAGGAACTAATAAAGAGCTTAGTCCTAAAAATTTATCTGCCGGTCTTAAAACCTTTGCTATCTTAAAAAAATTATTATTAAATGGAAGTATTGAGGAAAATGGAACAATTATATTAGATGAACCTGAAATACATCTTCATCCCGAGTGGCAGTTAGTATTTGCAGAACTAATTGTATTAATGCAAAAAGAGTTTAATTTACATGTCTTACTTACTACACATAGCCCATATTTTTTAAATGCTATTGATGTATATTCAGCTAAGTATGATATTATAGATAAATGTAATTATTATCTTGCTGTTAATAATGGAGATACTGCTAATATTAAGGAGGTTACAGATGATTTAGAAAAGATTTATAGTCAACTTGCAAAACCTCTTCAAGATTTAGAAGATGAGGGATATTAGTATGGATAAATGTAATATACCAATTTTTAAAATTTACAAAGAAAGTATTAAGGATACTTCTTATGACAAAAAAATAAAGAGTATATGTCTGAAAGTGAACTTAAAGTAATAAACTTTGATAAGGTTACAAAGAGATATTGTGAGGATAAGGGTAAAAAGTAGTTCCGAAATCGGTAGATAGTCTAATTTATGAAGATAAAAAAAGTATTTTTATAGAGTTTAAAAATGGTGTACTAGATGATGAGGATATAGATGATATAATTAATAAGATAAAAGATTCTTTACTTATTTATTGCGATATAGTAGAAACTAGAATATCTGAAACAAGATACAGTCTTGATTTTATTTTGGTGTATAATAAAGAAAAATGTATTGTAGAAACTAATATAAAGAAAAAAACTAAAAAACGAAAAAAGTATGTTTCAGAGTATAAAATTAGAGAAGAGTTTAATATAAAAGGAGTTAAATTTAAACTTAATAGGTATAAAGGTTTATATTTTAAAGAATTCCATGTTTATACTAAGGAACGATTTGATGACTATATAAATAAGATATTTACAGATGATAAGTAAAATTTAAATAGTATTTAGTGTTTTTCAAGTGTCAATATAAAAGGAGATAACAATGAAGATTTTTTCATCAATACTTTTAGGTGTCGGTATAAGTTTCATCTCTATAACTACTGCTTTTGCAGGGGAATGGAAACAAGATAAAATAGGTTGGTGGTATGACAATGGAAATGGTACTTATCCAAATTCAGGTTGGGAATGGATTGACGGAAATAAAGATTCCTATGCTGAGTGTTATTACTTTGGTAAAAATGGATATATGTTCAGCAATACCTATGTAGAGGGTTTTAAACTTAATGCCGACGGTGCTTGGGTGGACTCATCAGGAAATGTTCAAAGAAAACAAGTATCACATGAAAAAGACAATAATTCAGACAATAATTCAGATAGTAAAAAAGGGCTTGCAGTTACTGAACTTAGTAATAATCATGGTAAAGAACTTGGAGTAAAGCATATAATATGGAATAATCCGGTGAATTTAGATTATTCTGAGCAATTTCAAAAATCTAAAGATGACGGTTTTACAAACACAGTTATTATATTAAATCCATGGCAAACTACCAATCCTTTGTTACTTCCGGTAACCAACAAACAGGAGGGGGCTGTTTTTTATGGTTTTAATACAAGCACTGAAGAATCTAAAAAAGCAGTGAGGGAAGTTGCGAGGAAGTTTGCAAGAAATTATTCTAAGAGTGTAAGTAATTGGATAATAGGAAATGAAATTAATGAGGGGAATACTTGGAATTTTTTACCTAATAGAGAAATAAATGCCTACACCACACAATATGCTGAAAGTTTCCGTATATGGTATGAGGAGATAAAAGCAGCAAAACCTAATGCAAATGTATATATTCCATTTGATTATAGGTGGAACTGGTACAGTGATCAAGGTTATGGAGCATTTCAAGCCTCACAGATGATACCTATACTTAATCAAACATTAAAAGATACTTATTATGGTATTGCTTGGCATGCCTATCCTGAGGATTTAGTAGATCCTGACTTTACAAATGATATAAGTGCTAAGGATAGTGTAAGTCCTCCTATAATAAATATGAAAAATATTAATGCCTTAACAAATTTTATGCAGCAACAAGACTATCTAGCACCAAATGGAACTGTAAGAAGTGTAATTCTTTCAGAACAAGGTTTTAATGCAACAACTGATGAAAAACAGGCACAGATGATTGAAACAGCCTATAATATAGCTAAGGAAAATCCATATATTGATATATTCTTTTTAAGTCGAGAAAATGACTTAGGGGAAATGCATTTAGGTCAGGAAATGAAATTTGGTATTATAGATAGAAACGGAAATAAGAGAGCGAGCTTTGAAACTTATAAAAATTTAAAATAGTTTTATCCTAGAAATTCCCTATAATTACTGTATGGTTATAGAGGATTTCTTTATAAAGGAGGGAAAATGAAAAATGGTGTTGTTTCAATGAAAAATTATTCACAAAGAGATAGCCGAGCTTTTTTAGAGAGTAAAAAAATAGAAGATGATATAAGAACTATATTAAATAGGACTATTGAAGATATGGGAGGATTTAGCACTGAAGATACAACCAATGAAGTTAAAGAAAAGGCTAGTATTAGATTTATAGGACAGAGAGTGTACGAAAAATTAGAGTTTGAAATTACAAATAATTCCTCACAAGTACTTACTTATGGTAGTCTGTATACCTTGGAGGAGTATACAGACAATGAGTGGGAAAAAGTACCTGAGCTTATAGACAACTATGCTTTTGATGAGGTTTTATCTACAATTAATCCAAATGAATCTGATATAATAAAAGAAGATTATAGGTGGCTTTATGGAAAGCTTGATCCAAATAGGGAATATAGAATTGTAAAAGAAGTATTTTTTGATACAGACGAATATTTTAATATAGCAACTCCGGCTTTTTCAGGTATAGAGGATAAAAGAGAGCCTGTAAGTCCGGATATTGAAAGGGCAGTGCGAGAAGAACTTGAAAAATTTAAAGAAAATGGAGAAGTTGAACTTTTGGACTTATGGTATAACAAAGAAGATTGTGAAAAGGAAATAGATGATTATATTACATCTGGGAGAGGTGCTGATAATGGAATAAAAAGAGGGAATGTTATGATTGTGCTTTCAGATTTTAAAACAAAAGTTGCTAAAGGAGATACCTACTTAAATTACATGGATATTAATTTTAGGTGGATTTTAATTAGAAATGATGAGAATTCACCATGGAAAGTTGATGATTACGGTTATTAAGGGATTGGATTATGAAAAATAAAAAGTTAAAAATAATTTTACTTATAATATTTTTATTTGCTTTATTTATGGCAGTGGGACTTAATAATAGAGTGGTAATAACACATTATAAAATTTTTGATAAAAAGGTTAAAACTGATTTTAAGGTAGTATTTATCGCAGATACACATAGCTGTAAATATAGAAAAGGTCAGAAAGAACTTTTAGGTAAGATTGAGAAAGAAAAACCTGATTTAATACTTCTTGGTGGAGATATTATTGATGATGAACTTCCTATGGATATAGGATTTGATACCATAAAAGATTTATCAAAGGAGTATCCAACATTTTATGTAACAGGAAATCATGAAATTTGGTCAGGAAAATATGAATATATCAAAGAGCAAATAAAGAGCTTTGGAATAGAGGTTTTAGAGGGAAATTCTAAGGAAATAGATATAAAAGGTAATGTAGTAAATGTTATGGGAATAGATGACCCTGATATTGGGAGTTTGTATGATGAGGAGTTTAAGAACTTGGAAAATATAAACTCAGATAATTTAACATTTTTAATTGCTCATAGACCTGAAAGATTTTCTGAATATGCTAAATTACATATAGATTATGTATTTTCAGGGCATGCACATGGGGGACAGTGGAGGTTGCCAATTATTTTGGAAAAAGGAGTTTTTTCTCCGAACCAAGGCATTTTCCCAAAGTATACAGTAGGTATAAATAAATTTGATAATTTCAGTATGATTATAAGTAGGGGGCTTAGTAGAGAATCAAGTAAAGTACCTAGATTTTATAATCCTCCTGAGTTAGTAGTTATAGAGTTTAAGAAAAATAATTAAAAGGATTAGTAGCAGTTCTTTAGATTATTTTGAGCCTAAAACAGCAATTTTAGTAGAATGGAATTAAAAAAATTATCAAATGTTAATATAGAAATATATTTGGTGTTTATTATTAAACAAGTGTTACGTTTTATTCAAAAACAACCATTTTTCTCTTAAAAACACTCTTAAATGATTGTGGATATTGACTTCTTTATTATTAAAATATATATTTTTGTTGTAATTAATATACAAAGATTTGAGAGGAGGTTTAAATATTCACATGAAAAATATATTTAAAACTACATCAGCATTACTTATAATTGGTGCTATGACAGCAGGAAGTTTACACACATCTTTTGCAGCTTATGATAGAGAGATAGAGCTGCCTAAAGCAGTTTTAAATTGGAATGTTGAGTATCAGACTATTGACGGTTTTGGAGTTTCTCAAGCCTGTGATGTATATGCAGATCAGATTTATAATTTTGGAGAACGTGATACAGTTATGGATTTGCTTTTTTCAAAGGAAAATGGAGTAGGTTTTTCAATTATGCGAAGTGAAATAGGTGCAGGACAGAATATGCCTACAATTCATCCTGATAAGGATACTTGGGATTATACTCCTTATGAGCCTGAGCAATGGGTTATGAGAGAGGCGAGAAATCGTGGAGTTGAAACATTTATGAGTACAGTTTGGAGTCCTCCTGTATGGATGAAAACTAATGGAAAAATAAATTATGGTGGACGTTTAAAGAAAGAATATTATGGCGAATATGCAAAGTATCTTGCAAACTATGTAAAAGGCTATGACAAGCATCATAATATAAAGATTGATGCTGTATCTATTGCAAATGAACCGGAATTTCCGGCACAGTGGCAATCATGTCTTTGGAGTTCAAGCGAGTTTGCAGAGTTTGTGGGAGAATATCTTAAGCCTGAATTTGAAAAAGAAAATCTTGATACTAAAATTATAGTAGGAGAGGAGGCAACTTGGACAGATTCAAGATTGTCGGAAGTATATGGAGATTCCAAGGCACTTGCAGGAGTAGATATTATAGGTTCACATTATTATCATGGCAAGCCTGCTACATTTGATTTGGCAAAATTTAATAATAAAAGAGTTTGGGAAACAGAAGTATCAGACACTTTTGGAAAAAGTACAGATTTTAAGGACAGCGTATATTGGTCAAGACAGGTAAGCGACTTTATGACAAAGTCAGAGGCAAATGCTTTCCTTTATTGGCTTGGAGCGGCATATAAGAAGAATAATGAAAGTCTTATAAGACTTCAAGATGACGGAAGTTATATAGCAGCTAAGAGATTGTTTTCAATAGGAAACTTCAGCAAGTTTGTAAGACCGGGATTTGTAAGAGTTTCAGTAGATGAAAATCCGACAGGTAATCTTCATTTGAGTGCATTTAAAAATCCAAGTACAGGGGAATTTGCTATTGTAGCAGTAAATGACGGACAAAACAATGAAAGTATAAGTTTGGACTTCAATGGTGTTTTAACAGGACAACTTACACCTAATATCACAAATGACAAGTATGACCTTGAGGAATTTCCGGAAATTCCTGTGTATAACAATAAAGTAAATCTTTCAGTAAGTGGATATACTACTATCACTTATGTGGGCAGAGAAAATTCTGAAACTCCTGAAAAAAAGGACTTTACAATTATAGATGATTTAGATGACTGGAGTAAGATTGCTACAAGAAGTGAAAATTGGAAATTAGATTCAAATAATCCCTATAATGCTTTTGACCATGACCTTCATCGTGCGATAAGAACTACTACAAAAAGAGAATACATTACTTATGAACTTGAAAATATGAGTAGTTTTGAGGCTGACATTTACTATTATAAGGATTTAGACGGTCTTACTTTTGAGATTTCAAAGGATAATGAGAGTTGGACAGAAATTAATTATAACCAAAGTGTACCTATTTTGACAGGTGGTTATTGGGAAAGGGTTACTGTAACTTCTGATTTTGATTTTGAAGAAGGAACGAAGTATCTAAGAGTGGTATTTGATAAGGGAAGTGAAAGCTGGGATAAAAATCTCGCAAACATTCGTATTAAATAAATAGTTAAAATGCAACAAATTTATAAGACTAAAAATTATATATTAAGTGAGGCTTAGGTATGAACGGATTCTTAGGAGTCCGTTTTTTACTTAGGTTGAATATAGTTGAGTACATAGAATATACTAAACAAAAACGGTTAATGAGTAATTATGATTTGTAAATTTGATAAGTATTAGAATGTTAAGGATAACAAAGAGTTATCAGAAAAAAATATTTAAAAAAGTTAATTTAAAGAAAAAAATACTTGCAAAATACTATATAATATGTTAATTATATAGTATTTAAATATTTAAGTGATTAAGAGCAAGGTCTTATTAGATAAATTATATAATTAAATACCTAATATTATAGTAATTATATATAAAAATTAATTAAACCAAAATGGAAAGGGGCAAATATGAAATATATAGTAAAAATTGAATTACAGAAAAACATTATTAAGTTAGATTATAGAAGAACTTTTATTAGTTTTTTTAAGAAAGCAATTTCCTCATATATGGAGGGAGTTTTTTTTGATGAAATTTATAACTCAGGAGCAAAGAAAAAGGCTTTGGTATGGTCTATACGCTTTGCATTGCCTGTATTTAAGGGAAATGTTATAGAGCTATCAGATAATAATATTGAACTTACTTTAAAAATTTCAGATAACCAAACAGCAGTTATTTATTATTCAGCACTTTTAGGAATGAAAAATAAGGAATTTAAAATAAGTCCTGATAATATTATGATACTTAAAAGTATACACTTGGTAAGAGAAATAGAGATAGAAAATGATATAGCTGTGTTTAAAGTACTATCTCCAATATGTATAAGACAACATAATAAGGAACTTAATAAAGATTGGTATATAAACGTTGAAGATGAGAGTTTTCCAATGGAAATAAATCGTATCCTAAAGGAAGAACTTCCATATAAAGAAAAGCAGGTAGATGAACTAATGTATAACTTTGATAGAATGAAAATGGTTTTAGTACAAGCATTTAATCTTAAAATTCCTGCAAGCATAGGAGAGTTTACGCTTAAGGGAGATAGAGAAATATTGAATCATATATTAAAATCAGGATTAGGTTCAAGGAGAAATTCCGGTTTTGGTTTAGTTGAGTTAAAGATTAATTAAGAATAGGAGGGATTTGTTTGATAACTGAGGGTGAGTTTGAAAAAGGTGGAAAGAAGTATAATAGAAAGCTTGAGCTTTCTGATTGGAGATATAGTGCTGCTGCACTTGGTATGGACAAGTTTTTTGAAAGCATGGATATAGATAGATATAAAGAGAAAAGGGCAATTTACTATAATATAGAAGATATTGCTTATGATGAGGAAACTAATGACAGTAAGTATCTTATGTTTGTAGAAAAATACTTTCCTGAAATGATGCATCATAGAATAGTAGAGAAATTAATGGAAAAGAAAGAATTTAATGATAAAGAGATAAAATATATAGATAAAATTCTTTTGCATAAAAGTTTTTTAGGTATATTTAATGAAATTAAATATAGTAAGAAAAATGAGCCTAGAATTAAAGAACTTATTGATAGAAATAGACTTGAAATTATAAGGGGAATATTTAGGAATAATATAAATGGGTATAGCAAATTTATCAATACTAAGAAAGGATATAGTAAGTTCGATAATAAAGGTAAGTTTGAGCTATTCAAAGATACAATATATAGAAAAAATAAAAAAACTATATGTAGACTATTAGGTTTTTATGTCGATATTGATAGGAAGACAAACTCTTTAGGTTTTGCTTTTAATGAAAAGTCTAGGACTATAAATGATGAGATAGAGTTTGACTTTATTCCATTTGCATTTTCTAAGGAAAATGAGTCAGTATTTATAAACAATAATATTTCTTGGAGAGGACTTATTTCTTCAAATAATATGGTAACTAGTTTAATAAATACTAAAAAAGCAGAGGGCATGGGTATTAATACTTTATTTTATAATTATATTGGTAGTATTGAATACTTAGGAAATAATGTAGAAATAATAAAAAAATCTCAGGATATAGAATTTTATGAAAGTATATTCCTTAGAAGACAGTCCATAGAAATATTTAAAGAATTAGGTAGAGAAGTACAGATAGATGCAAAATTAAAGCCATTAGATATAACATTAAATAGAAAAATTGAAACTGAAAATAAGTATAATATAGATATAATGCAAGAGGTAACATATAGCATAATCAATATAGCAGAGTTAGATAATTTGATTGATAAAATACTTAATATGAGTCAGAAAGAAGATATTATTAAAAAGAATAAGGGAAATATTGATAGTTATCTTATAAATAATTTGATACGAGTAAATGTTTCAATATATAAAAGTTTAAAAAGATTGGAGAAAGATATGGACAAAGATAAATATTTAGGCATGGCAACAATGAGTGCTAAGTCTGTGGTGGAATATTTTAAGAAAAATACAGCAGAGAATAAAATAAAGTCTTATAGACAAAAACTTACTTCTGCAATAGTTGCAAGAGATTATGATAGATTTATAGAGATAATGCTACAACTTTCTTCATATACTCAAATGGCATTTCCATTTCTACATAAACTTATTTCAGATTTTGAGGTAAATAAAAATCTTGCTTATGCATTTATAAATAGGTTACTTGACAATAATACTGATAAAGAGATGAAAGGGGATATTAACAGTGAAAAATAAAGCTTTAACAATTACAGTAATTGCAAATATGACATCTAATTATAGTGAGGGACTTGGAAATATAGGTAGTATACAAAAGGTATATAGAAATGGAAGAACTTATGCAATACGTTCAAGAGAGAGTATGAAAAATGCAATTATGGTGCAAAGTGGTTTATATGATGACTTAGAGGTGAAATTAGATGGTAAGGTAAATCAAAAGAGGGTAAATGAAGACATAAATGCAGCCACCAATAGGGCACTTGAGGGTGGTTATATGAATACTTCAGGCACTACTAAAATAAGAAAAAGTTCATTTTATCTTACAGATGCCATATCTTTTATTCCATTTGTAAATGAAACTAGATTTCATAATAACTTATTTTTAGCACAAACTTATGCTAAAGAGAAAGGATTTAGTCTTCAAGATAAGGCAGGAGAGGCAGGTCTTATACCTTACCAATATGAGTATGATAAGTCTTTAAAAAGATATAGTTTAACAATAGATCTTGACAAGGTTGGTGTAGATGAGGGCTTTAGTGTAAGTGCAGATAAGAAAGAAAAAATATATAGAGTGCTTGCAATACTTAAAGCCATAAAAAATTTATCACTTGTAGTAAGAGGGAATCTTGATAATGCAGAACCTATATTTATAGTTGGTGGAATAGGAGATAAAAAGACACATTACTTTGAAAATATTATTAATGTAGAAGATGACAGACTTAAAATAAGTAGTGATTTAAAAGAAAAACTTGCATCAGGATATAAGGCTGCATTACTTGAGGGAAATAATTTTTTAAATGAAGATGAAATAAAGACAGAACTTAATACTGTTTCCATAGAGAAGTTCTTTAAGGACTTAGAAGATGAGGTGGAAAAATATTATGAAAGCACTGAGGATTAAACTAACCCAGTCTATGGCATCATATACAAGGGAAGAAACCGTTAATAACAGAATGACATATCCTTTACCTCAATATTCAACTATAATAGGGGCTTTACATAGTGCTTGTGGCTATAATAGTTATCATGAAATGAATATTTCTGTACAGGGAAAGTATAGTTCTATGCAAAAGGAAACTTATACAAATCATGCATTACTTGATAATTTACATGATGATAGAGGTAATCTTATATGGCTTGTTAATTCAAATGGGTTAAATACAGGATATATAAGAGTGGCTGAGGCATTAAAGGGTACAGGGAATAGTTTTAAAGATAATATTACTATAAAAATATATGATAATGAAAAACTGGAAGAGTATGTATCTCTTTGTAAAAAACGTAAAGAACTTGACCAATATAAAAATGAAGTAATAAAGGTAAGAGAGTCTGAAGTAAAAGATTTAGTGAACAAGTTAAATAAGACTCTTAAAGACTTAGATTCAAAGTCAGATGAGGCTAAAGCTATTAAAGAAAATATTAAGTCTGAAAAAGAAAAGCTTAATATACTAAAAGATGAATTTAAGTTGAGAGAGAATATAGAATATGAAAGCTTAATTAAACATTTTAGAACTCTTACAAAAGGGCCTCAAACTCAAGAGGTTCTTTATGATATTGAACTTGTAATACATGTAAGTGCAGAGAATGAAGTTCTTAATGATATTGTGAATAATATAAATAATTTTGTTTGTCTTGGCAGGAGTGAGGACTTTATTGAATTACAAGAAATTAAGGAAGTTGAACTTATTAAAGAGGTAAATAGTGAATATAGCCTAAAAGAGGGATATGCTATATATGCAAATCTTGAAAGATTAGATAGTGAAGATGTATATGACTTTAAGGTAAGAGGCAATGATAAAGCAGAGGGAACTGTATATTATGTTTCAAAGGATTACAAGATTGAAGAAGATACTAAAAAGAGAATATTTAATAAGATTCCTTGTCTTTATACTTCTTGTATATTTATTGATGAAAACTCTGAATTAGGAAATGGAGTATATATTGATATAGACAAAACAGGTGAAGCATATATAGTTGATTTGAACTGATATTAAGTAAAACAGATTTTGAATACTTACTTTATTTAGTATTGAGGCTGTAAAATAAATTAGTTTTTATATGTATATATTTATTTTACAGCCTTTTAACATGGAGGAAAGTTATGGGGGATATATATAAAATACCTGAAGTTTATAAAAAATTTAAGGCAAAACCTAATGAAACTTTATATGAACATACATATGAACTTATAAAAAGACTTGAGCAACTTGAAAGGAACATAAAAGTTAAATATAGTGAACTTATAAAACTTGCCTGTATATATCATGATATAGGAAAAGCAAATCCACTATTTGCAAATAGATTAGAAAATAAAACTAAATTTGATGATAATGTGGAGATAGGGCATAATGTCTTATCTGCTTACTTAGCATATTATATATTACTTGAGGAAAATTTAGGAGATAATGAACTTAATACAGTAGCATATGCAATATTAAATCATCATTTTTATGTAAATAATTTTGAAGTTATTGAGAAAAAAGAGAATCTTATAGATAGTAATATAAATGAGATAATACATGGAGATATAGGAACTTACTTAGATATTAAAGAAAAATATGAGAAATACAAAAATAAACTTAGGGGTAAACTAGCTAAATTACAATCTAAAAGTAAGAAACCCGAAGATAAAGATATATTAGTTAAGGGATTTTTGCATAAATGTGATTATAGTGCCAGTGCCGGTACAGAGGTAGAAATAGTAAATGATGATTTAGATGACAAGCTAGAGAAATTTCGTAGAAATAGTAATTATAAATGGAATAACATGCAAAACTTTGCTAAGACTAATACTGATAAAAATATTATTCTTATTGGTTCAACAGGATTTGGTAAAACAGAGGCATCTTTGCTGTGGATAGGTAATAATAAAGGTTTTTATGTTTTACCACTTAGAACAGCTATAAATGCAATGTATAAAAGATTAAAACAAGATTTATATAAGAATGATTATAGGCAAAAGTTGGGGCTTTTACACTCTAATGTAAAAAATATTTACTTAGAACAAGAACCAAATAAGAAAGACAAAGACTTAAAAGAGGAAGATAAATTCTGGTCATATTATGAGGTTACCAAGAATTTAGTATTACCTATTACTATAACAACTCCTGATCAGATATTTAGATTTGTATTTAAATACGCCGGCTATGAGCTTTCACTTGCTACTTATAGTTATTCAAAACTAATTATAGATGAAATACAGGCATACTCTCCTGAACTTCTTGCTTTTTTAATCTATGGAATACAAAGAATATGTAAACTAGGGGGTAAAGTAGCAATAACTACTGCTACATTTCCACCATTTATAGGAAATCTTTTAGGTAAAGAGTATGATGAATATAAAAATGAAATAGATAGTGGGCTAGATTTTATTCAGAAAAAATTTTCAAATAATACAAATAGACATAGACTTGAATTAAGACATAAAAACATATCTCATGAGGATATAGTAGATTTTTATATTGCTAATAAGGATAGTGATAGTCTTAAAATTCTTATAGTAATGAATACAGTTAAATCTGCACAAAATATGTATAATAAATTACAAGAGGAACTTAATGAGTTTCCAATAGATATTAGTCTTTTACATGCTAGATTTATATTAAGGGATAGAATTAAAAAGGAAAAATCTATAATATCTGACGGTAAGAATGAATGTAAGAAACAAGTTATATGGATAGCAACACAGGTTGTAGAGGCAAGTCTTGATATAGACTTTGATTTTCTTTTTACTGAATTTACAGAACTCGGAAGTTTTTTTCAGAGAATGGGTAGATGTAATAGAAAAGGAACTAAAGATATAAGCAAAGCTAATGTATTTTTATATACTGAAGTTGAACTTGCAAGTCTAATGAAAGTAGGAATTGTAGATAAGGGACTTCATGAATTAGGAAAAGAGGCTTTATGTGATTGGGAGAAAAATAGTAAAGATACTATTATAAGTGAGTCTGATAAGGAAAGTATGATGAGTAATTATTATACTCTTGAAAAGTTAAATATTAAAGGTAGTGCTTATTTGGATAAGTATAAAGAAACATATCAATATATATCATTATTAAGACCCGAGAGTGTTTCTATCAAAGAAGTACAAAGGCATTTTAGAAATATAATTTCTTTTGATGTTATACCAAAGTTAGTGTATGAGAAAAACAAAGAAGATATAGATAGTATAATTGAAAAAATAGAGGAAATATATAAAACTAGAGCTTTTGACAAAAAATTTGAGCTTATAAGTCTTAAGAGTAAAATTCAAGAATATATTGTAAGTGTAGGAGCTTACAATGGTATAAAGAATGAATATAGTATAAAATTAGGTAATGACAGTATAATAATTTCTTCAGGTAATTATAATGAGGAATTAGGTTTTAGTTATCCTAAATACAAGGGTGAATCTCAAGAAAGTATATTTATATAATGTTGCACATTTGATATTAGTATTAAAAATAAAGGAATAAATTTATGTCAAATGAAAAAATAACAGGCATAATGATATATTATTATTTTGTTTGTAAAAGGAAATTGTGGCTATCATATAATGATATATCTATGGAAGATGAAAATGAAAATGTTCAGATTGGAAAATTTATAGATGAAAATACTTATAAATCTGAAAGGCGACATATTTTAATAAATAATGAGATTAATATAGATTTTATAAAAAGCTCAGGAATGTTACATGAAATAAAGAAAAGCAGGAAGATAGAGGAGGCATCTATCTGGCAGGTAAAATATTATTTGTACTATTTAAAAGCTTATGGAATAAATGATATAAGTGCAAAAATAGATTATCCTCTACTAAAAAAGACTTTAGATGTGGAGCTTTCAAAAGATGATGAGAAATTTATTGAAAATATACTTGAAAACATAAGGGATATAATCAAAGATGAAAAGATTCCACCATACAAAAATGAAAAAATGTGTAAGAAATGTGCATTTTATGATTTATGTGCATTATAAGTAATTAGGGGAAAGTTAAGAATGAAAGGTAGTTTATATATTTATCAAAATGGAGAATTAAGTAGAAAAGATAATACTTTAAGATTTACCAATGAAGATGGCGAAAAGAGAGATATACCAATAAATAGTATTGCAGAAATATATTTCTTTGGAGAAGATACTATTAACACTAAGCTTATTACATTTTTATCTCAGAATAATATCATAGTACATTTTTTTAACTATTATGATTTTTATGTTTCAAGTCTAGTGCCTAGAAAATCTAAAGTATCAGGTAAATTATTAATAAAACAAGTAGAACATTATATTGATAATGACAAGAGAATAAAACTTGCAAGAGAATTTGTAAAATCAGCTGCAAATAATATTTATAGAAATCTAAGGTATTACAATGGTAGAGGAAAAGATGTTGAAAGTTCCATGAAAGAAATAAGTTCATTAATAAAAGTTATAGATAAATGTACTAATATTCCTGAGCTTATGGGAATAGAGGGAAATATACATAAAGTGTATTATAAAGAATGGAATGTGATTGTGAATCAAGAAATCAACTTTTCAACTAGAGTGAAAAGACCTCCTGATAACATGATAAATACATTAATTTCTTATTTAAATTCACTTGTATATACCACAGTGTTAGCTGAAATATATAAGACCCAATTAGATCCTACAATAAGCTATTTACATGAACCCGGAACAGGTAGATTTTCTCTTAGCCTTGATATAGCAGAGATTTTTAAGCCACTAATAGCTGATAGATTGATATTTTCATTATTAAATAAAAATCAAGTACAAGAAAAACATTTTACTAAGGAACTAAACTATTTACACTTAAAAGAAGATGGCTCTAAGACAATACTTGCAGAGTATGATAAAAGATTGAAGCAAACGATAAATCATAAAGAGCTTGAAAGAGAAGTTAGTTATAGATTCTTGATAAGACTAGAGTGTTATAAACTCATAAAACATTTGTTTGGGGAAAATGAATATAATTCATTTGTGATGTGGTGGTAGTATGTATATAATTTTAGTGTATGATATTTCAATAGAGGGAAATGGACAAAAACGCTGGAATAGAGTATTTAAAATATGCAAACAATATTTAACTCATATACAAAATTCAGTATTTGAGGGAGAAATTTCAAAAGCAGATTTATTTAAACTTGAAAAGTTGATTGAAAATGAGATAGATAAGACTATTGATTCCGTAATTATATTTAAAAGTATGAATGAGAGGTGGTTAGAAAAGGATATATTAGGAATGGAAGTGCAGAATAAATTATTTATTTGATAATATGATGTGTGAAGTATTAAATTAAGATTAGCCTCTAAACAAGACTGATAGGTTATTTGGCAGTTTTGCTTTTTTATAATAATATTATCAAATCCAAATAACTTGGACTTTAATGGGAATAAAACAGACTTGTAACATTGTATATGGATGATTATGTAAAAAAGAGAAAATATAAATATATGATATTAATAGAAAGAGGTAAAATGGATAACAAAGATATTAAAAAAGGCAATGCAGCCACACAGGCAAAAAGAAAATATAATGAAAAAAATTACGATAGATTATATATAACAGTGCCGGCAGGACAAAAAGAGGAAATAAAAAAACTTTCTAATAGTAACATAAATTCATTTGTAGTTGACGCAATAAATGAAAAAATAAAAAATATAAAAACTAACCAATAGTATACTAACGTTAGATTGATGTGGGCTATAGCTAGGAAATAATATTAGAATAAAATCAAAGTAGAATGTAAATTAAATTGACTTGAACTAAGTGTAATTATAACAAAGCACTTAACAAACTAAATATATAGAGGAGTGCATTTTAAGTAATGAATAATATATGTCAAGATTTCAAATCTTACAAGAAATCTTGACATATAAAAATGTACTAGATTAAATATGTACTTACAACTTCAAGTAAATTTTATACCATAGAAGGCAAATTTACAGGAAAAACCTCACAGGTTTATTCTATAGTATATAAAACAAATTTATAAGCTTGATTGTTTACTATACTTATTACCAATATTTATCTTTAAACCATTATCCAGTATTACATAATCCTTAGTTCTATATGTTATATGTTCTTTATTAACAATATATGAATTATGGATTCTTTCAAAACTACCACCCAAGACATCTATCATAGAAGATATTTTAAAATAAATTGCATAGTTTTCTTTTAAGGTATGAATATTTATTCTCTTTAAATCAGCTTTTATATATAATATATCGCTATGCCTAAGTTTGACTATTCTTCCACTTGATTCAATAAATATAATTTTATATTCTTTTATTCTTGGTAGTAAAATATTTTTTACTGACCTCTTCATTTCAAATTCTTTAAGAGGCTTTGATACAATTCCTTTTAACATTAAATTTGCAATTTTTCCATTTATTTCTATTTGTTTAGTTATTAAAATAATGTCTGTTTCTTCACCTAATCCACTTCGCCTGCAATATTTAAAGAGCTTAAAATAGTCTTTATCTATCATATCTATATCACAATAGATAACTTCATATTCATTTCCTGCTAATAAAGACTCATACAAAGCATTTACCTTTGTAAAAATATCTATATCAAATGAAATATCTTTTAGATAAGGTAATGCCTCGCCTTTAATAGTTTCGCTAACTAATAAATCATCCTCCAATATTGCCATTTTAAATATTTTATTCAGCATACTCTTTTCCTCTGTATAAATAAAATTATCCTATGTAACAAATATTTTATCAAGCTTAATAAAAATAAATAATAATAAAATGTATATTTACTATAAAACATGTTAATCTATTTTTCAACCAATATACTAATAATTATATTTAAAATAGGCAATTTAATGGTAAAATGTTAATAATTTTAATTTGACTTATATAAATCTTAACTCTTTTTGGTTTCTTAATTGAAATAGGGCTTGATTATTATGAGATTAATAGTACATTTTTAAGTCTATCTTTGTAAAAAACAAAACTAGAGTGGATAAAAATAAAGCGGGAGTATATTAATGATAATATTGTCGACCTCCAATAGGTGGAAAAAGTGGGAGGATTGACAAATGGCTTATTTTCGAGGGTATATGGGATTATTTATATTGAAAATGTATTTTAGTTGAAAATTTTTATCTGGATTTATAGAGGTCGACAAAAGTGTTGTATAAAAGCTTGATTATATGCTATAATAGGGCATACGGGTTAGAATAAAACCAAAGTGGAATGTAAATATTAGTATGATTTTGTTCATTTGCTAATTCCTTTCGTTAGAATAAAACCAAAGTGGAATGTAAATTGATATAATTGCCATAATAGATGATAAGGAATATGTTAGAATAAAACCAAAGTGGAATGTAAATTATAGATTTTACGCACATCACCTAATTGTATATAATAGTTAGAATAAAACCAAAGTGGAATGTAAATTTTATTTTTGCAAAAACATTTACATATAAATCACAATAGTTAGAATAAAACCAAAGTGGAATGTAAATGTTGCTCGCCTATAAACCCTTGTCCCTTTGCCACTCGTTAGAATAAAACCAAAGTGGAATGTAAATAGAGGTAGCTATGGCTGCGATTTTGATTTTTCTGATTTGGTTAGAATAAAACCAAAGTGGAATGTAAATATAGATAAAGATAACCTTACAAATCTTGCAATCAATAAGTTAGAATAAAACCAAAGTGGAATGTAAATTGTTTAGTGCAGACATTCGTCTATTACGTCCCTTAGTTAGAATAAAACCAAAGTGGAATGTAAATTAGCTTCTAACACTCCAACTGCTAAATCGTTGATTATAGTTAGAATAAAACCAAAGTGGAATGTAAATCTACAACTAACATAGAGGGCTGTTTATAATTATTGCAGTTAGAATAAAACCAAAGTGGGCTTGAGATATAATAGGGATACAGAGGAAAAAGCTTGATAAATAGGAGCTTT
>CALALP010000067.1 GCA_937925515.1 uncultured Lachnoanaerobaculum sp.
TGGGTTCAGAACGTCGTGAGACAGTTCGGTCCCTATCCGGCGTGGGCGTAAGATATTTGAGAGGAGCTGTCCTTAGTACGAGAGGACCGGGATGGACTGACCACTGGTGTACCTGTTGGGTAGCAGACCCACGGCAGGGTAGCCAAGTCGGGAACGGATAAACGCTGAAGGCATCTAAGCGTGAAGCCGACCTCAAGATGAGATATCTCATGCGAAAGCAGTAAGACCCCTTAAAGACAATGAGGTAGATAGGGCTAAGGTGTAAGTGCAGAAATGCATTAAGCTGATAGTTACTAATCGGTCGAGGGTTTAACCAAGGTTGGAAGGTTTATGGAATGATTTGATATGCAATTTTCAAGGTATGATAAAGTTTGGCCCGGTGGCTCAGTTGGTTAGAGCGCCGCCCTGTCACGGCGGAGGTCGTGGGTTCGAGTCCCATCCGGGTCGTTTATAATTAAATATTAGCCGTAGTGGCGGAACAGGCAGACGCCCGGGACTTAAAATCCCGTGGGTAGAAATACCCGTACCGGTTCGATTCCGGTCTGCGGCATTATAATCTAATGATTATAATTATTAAAAAGTATTATAATAAAGTAGGTTCGCCTCACCTTACCACTTTGAGTGAGTTTGGTTCATATAGATAATGTATTCATTTATTACATTTCATGTATCATTTGAGATATATTGTGTTTGTGGCGGATAGGTTTCTATCGGCTTTTTTTATTTAAAAGTAGAAATTTCCGAGAAGTTAAGTCAAGTTAAGGTTATTACAACAAAAATGGAGGTATACAATTATTAGCGAGCAGTTGATTAACGAACAAATAAGAGCTAAGGAAGTGCGTTTAGTAAGTGAAAATGGAGAGCAACTTGGTATAGTATCTATAAATGAGGCTCTAAATAAGGCAAATGAGGCAGGGGTGGATCTTGTACTTATTGCACCTACTGCAAAGCCACCTGTATGTAAGATTATAGACTATGGTAAATATCGCTATGAACTTATAAGAAGGGATAAAGAAGCTAAGAAGAAACAAAAGGTTATTGAAGTAAAGGAAGTTCGTTTATCTCCAAACATTGACACTAACGATCTTAATACTAAGATTAGTTCTGCTAGAAAGTTTCTTGAAAAAGGAAATAAAGTAAAGGTTACCTTGAGGTTTAGAGGTCGTGAAATGGCAAGAATGTTTAAATCAAAGTATATTCTTGATGATTTCGCTGAAACTTTAAAAGACGTGGCAACCATTGATAAGCCCTCAAAAGCCGAGGGTAAGAGTTTAATTATGTTTTTATCAGCCAAAAAGGCTTAAGTAATCTGTAATTATTAAGTTATATTGAGTAATTACAGTAATATAAATCTGAGGAGGAATTAATTATTATGCCTAAGTTAAAAACAAGTAGAGCGGCAGCAAAGCGTTTCAAAAAAACAGGATCAGGTAAGTTGGTTAGAAATAAAGCATACAAATCACACATCTTAACTAAGAAGTCAACAAAGAGAAAGAGAAATCTTAGAAAAGATATAGTAGCTGATGCATCAAATGCAAAGGTTATGAAGAAGATTTTACCATATCTATAAGACAGGTTAAGAAGGAGGATAAGTAAATGGCTAGAGTTAAAGGTGCGTTGAATGCCAGAAAAAGACATAATAGAGTATTAAAGTTAGCAAAAGGTTATAGAGGAGCTCGTTCAAAGCAGTATAGAATTGCTAAACAATCAGTGATGAGAGCATTAGCAAGTTCTTATTCAGGTAGAAAAGAGAGAAAAAGACAGTTCAGACAATTATGGATTGCTCGTATAAATGCAGCTTGCAGAATCAACAGCATTTCATATTCAAAGTTCATGTATGGACTTAAGGTTGCAAGTGTTGATATGAACAGAAAGATACTTGCTGATTTAGCCATAAATGATGAAAAAGGTTTTGCAAAGTTAGTAGAACTTGCTAAGTCTAATTTAAAGTAAATAAAAAGGGCTATCTTCACTAATTGTGAGGACAGTCCTTTTTTGTATTTACTAATGTAACTTGCTTGCAACATTCATAATTAATTTATGAGGAAGTATTTTAGTTAATATAAAGAATGCATTCATTGGTATTCCATAAATTGACATATCTTTTTTTCTATCTCTAATAGCTTTATTTACTACATTTTTGGGTTTTACAAAGAAATATTTTTTATATACTTTTATTGAACCTTCAGTGCCTGCTATTTTAAAGAATTCTGTATCTACCGGTCCGGGGCATATAGCGACTACATTTATATTTTTATATTTAAGTTCATGTTTTAATGCTCTTGAATATGATAGTACAAATGCTTTAGTTGCAGCATAGCTTGCAAACCCGGGTTGAGGCATAAAAGCAGCTGCTGATGCAAACTGATAAATTGTAGAATTTTTTGCCATATAAGGCAATGCAACATGAGTCATATTAGATAATGCTAAAACATTAGTTTGAATCATTTTTTCTTCTAAATCTCTATCTGAGTTTTCTATATTTTTTGTTGTACCAAAGCCAGCAGCATTTACCAAAAATAATATTTTAGGTTTTAAATTCTTAAATTCTTTTTCTAAATATTTAAAGCTGTAAGAGTCAGTCAAATCTAAAACTACTATCTTAACAAAGTCCTTTGTATCATTTTTAATGATTTTTTTTTCAATTTCATTTTTTAGTTTTACTAGCCTATCTTCTCGCCTTGCTATAATCCATATTTCATCTAATTTATTCTTGTAAATGTTAGAAAGCTTTATTGCAAATGCTCTGCCCATACCTGATGATGCACCTGTTACAATCCCAATATTCATAGACTTATCCTTTCCTTAAAGTTATTTTTTCTACTAATGTCTATTGTATAACTTTATGCCTAGATTGTAAACTTGGGAAATGTAGACAATGTTACACAAAATACAACACAAAACACAAAAAAGCACCTAAAACAGTGCTTTTTTTAGTGCAGAAAAAGGGACTCGAACCCTCATGGAGTTATCCATACGAACCTGAATCGTACGCGTCTGCCAATTTCGCCATTTCTGCATAAGACAGATTATATATCATCTAATATTTATTGTCTATATGAAAAATATTAGATTAGGCTATAGCGAGTCAGCATTTAAAATTTATAAAATACACATAATACTTTTTTAAGTTTAGTACATTGAAGATGATAATATATTTTGATATACTTTTCTTAAAGAATGGAGGTAGCTATGAATAGATACGAAAAGGCAAGAGAGATTTATAAAAATTTTGGAGTGGATACAGATAAGGCAATAGAGGCATTAAAAAAAATTAAGGTATCAATGCATTGTTGGCAAGGAGATGATGTTGCAGGTTTTGATAGGGTAGGAAGTCTTAGTGGTGGAATACAGGCAACCGGCAATTACCCTGGGAAAGCAAGAAATTCTAAGGAACTTATGCAGGATATGGATAAGGCACTTTCACTTATTCCGGGAAAGCATAAGATAAATTTACATGCAAGTTATGCAATATTTGAGGAAAATGAATGGGTAGATAGAGATAAATTAGAGCCAAGACATTTTAAGGCATGGGTGGATTTTGCAAATGAAAGAGGCTTGGGGATTGATTTTAATCCTACAATGTTTTCACATGACATGGCTGAAAATGCAACTCTTTCTTCTGAAAAAAAAGAGGTTAGAGATTTTTGGATTGAACATTGTAAGAGATGTATTAAAATTTCTGAATATTTTGCAGAACAAACAAATCAACCATGTTCTATGAATATATGGATTCCTGACGGTTTTAAAGACATTCCTGCAGATAGATTTTCTCCTAGAAAAAGACTTAAAGAATCACTTGATGAAATATTGACTACAAAATATGATAAGTCAAAAGTATTTATATGTGTTGAGTCAAAAGTCTTTGGCATTGGAATTGAGAGTATGACAGTAGGCTCACATGAGTTTTATATGAACTATGCAGCTAAAAATGACGTTTTATGTCTGCTTGATACAGGTCATTATCATCCAACTGAAATGGTATCAGATAAAATTTCTTCAATGCTTGTATTTTTTGAAAAAATGGCATTGCATGTTTCAAGACCTGTAAGGTGGGATTCAGACCATGTTGTATTATTTGATGATGAAACTAGAGAGATAGCTAAAGAGATTATAAGAAATGGAGCAGATAGAGTATTGCTTGCACTTGATTTCTTTGATGCCTCTATAAATCGTATATCAGCTTGGACTGTTGGAATGAGAAATATGATAAAGAGTCTTTTGTATGCACTTCTTTTGCCTAATGAATATATGGCAAAGTTACAAGAAGAGAGAAACTTTACAAAGCTTATGGTAGTTACAGAGGAGGCAAAGACTCTGCCTTTTGGCGATATTTGGGACTATTATTGTGAAATCTCAGGTGTAAAGGCAGGGGATTGGTTTGATGAAATTGTAAAATATGAAAAAGAAGTTTTAGCTAATAGAGTGGACTAGAAATTTAGAAAGGAAATTCAGTTAATATTATGAAAGTTTTAGAAACAGATTTTGCAAAGGGTTTTTGTAGGCTTTGTACTGACGGTTGGGATAAAAATTGGCATGAGAGAAATGGTGGCAACCTAAGTTATAGAATGAAAGATAGTGATGTCGAAAAAGTAAAAGATGAACTAAATTTTGAGAGTCAGTGGCAGGATATAGGAGGGAAAGTTCCTGATTTAGCTTGTGAGTATTTTATGGTAACAGGTTCAGGTAAGTTTTTTAGAAATGTACAGCTTAAGCCGAAGGCAAATGTATGTATAATTGTGCTTGATGATAAGGGAGAAAAGTTCAAGATAGTTTGGGGACTTACCGAGGGAGGCAGGCCTACTTCAGAATTACCTTCACATCTTATGAATTTAGAAGTATGTAAAAAAAGAGATGAAAATATAAGAGTAGTATATCATTGCCACCCTACAAATATTATAGCACTTACCTTTGTACTTCCACTTGATGATAGAGTTTTTACAAGAGAGCTTTGGGAAATGGCTACTGAATGTCCTGTTGTATTCCCAAATGGGCTTGGAGTTGTACCTTGGATGGTTCCGGGGGGTAGAGATATTGCGATAGCTACTTCTAAAATAATGGAAACTAAGAACTTTGCTATATGGGCTCATCATGGGGCGTTTGCTTGTGGAACTGATTTTGACATAGCATTTGGCCTTATGCATACAGTTGAAAAGGCGGCAGAAGTCCTAGTAAAAGTTATGTCAATTACTGATAGAAAGCGTCAAACTATACAACCTGATGACTTTAGGGCATTAAATGAACCATTCAAGATAAATGTAGAAGAGAGATATTTATATATAAAGAAAAATTATTCAGTGATAGGAGAAATCTAAGTTTGATGAGGAAATTATGAATAAAGAAAAATATTACTTAGCTATAGATATAGGTGCATCTTCAGGTAGGCATATACTTTCACATATTAAAAATGGAAAACTTGTATTAGAGGAAGTTTATAGGTTTTCAAATTATATGGAAGATATAAATAATCATAAAATTTGGGATACAAAAAGATTATTTAAAGAAATTGTAAATGGCATGAAAAAATGTTCTGAGATAGGAAAGATTCCGATAAGTGTTGCAATAGATACTTGGGGGGTAGATTTTGTACTTCTCGATGAAAATGACAATATGCTTGGGGATTGTGTAGCTTATAGGGATTTTAGAAATGAGGGAATGGATAAAGAAGTATATAAGTTTATAGATGAGAAAAGCTTATATGAAAGAACAGGTATACAAAAGGCAATATTTAACACTATATATCAGTTAATGGCTGTTAAATTAAATAATCCCTCTTATTTAGAAAATGCAGAAAGCTTGCTTTTAATGCCTGATTATTTTAATTTCCTTTTAACAGGAGTTAAATCAAATGAGTACACCATTGCGACTACAACACAACTTATAAACATTGACACAAATACTTGGGATTATGAACTTATAGACAAACTACATTATCCAAGAAAAATCTTTAAAAAGCTATCTTATCCAAGTGAAAAGGTTGGAAATCTAAGAAAAGATATACAGTCAGAAATTGGTTATGATTGTGTTGTGATACATGCAGCAAGTCATGATACTGCCTCAGCAGTTATGAGTGTACCAAATACAAATGAAGATATACTCTATATTTCTTCAGGAACTTGGTCATTGCTTGGGACTGAGCTAAAAAAGGCAAATGTATCTAAGTTAGCTATGGATTTAAATTTTACAAATGAGGGTGGATATGATTACAGATATAGATTTTTAAAGAATATTATGGGACTTTGGATAATACAATCTGTAAAAAAAGAACTTGAAAATAATTATTTAAATGAAACACAAGATTTTTCATTTGCAAACTTATGTAAAATGGCTGAAGATTCAAGTATAGATTCTTTGATAGATGTAAATGATACTAGATTTTTAGCTCCTGTTTCAATGATAGATGAGATACAAAAAGCTTGTAAGGAAAAAGATTTAAAAGTTCCAATAACAGCAGGCGAACTTGCAAGGGTAGTATATAATTCATTGGCATATTGCTATATGAATGTAGTTAAGGAAGTTGAGAAAATTACAGGCAAGACATTTGATACTATAAATATAGTAGGTGGAGGTTCAAATGCCATTTATTTAAACAATCTTACAAAGGAGTTTACAGGTAAAAATGTTATAGCAGGGCCAAGTGAGGCAACTGCAATAGGCAATATAGGTGCACAGATGATTGCAGATAAGGTATTTACAGATATAAATGATTTTAGAAATACAGTTTCACAAAGTTTTTAGAATAGTTTGATAAATTAGGGCTGTCGCAAAATGGCTATCCATATATATCTTGTCCTCCGTAGGAGGACAAGATATATAATAGAAAGCATTTAAATTAGCAAATATAGTTTTCTATGTATCTGTACGGAAAACATAGTTACTAATGAAAATTAGTTTTGCAACAGCCCTATATAGATATATTAATTTTTGAAAAAAAGAGTATTATTTTGACAGTCGTATTTGATTAAAAAAATATGACTTATTTTTTTATATTAATTTAGATTTTCTTGTCAATAAACACTTGGATTTAGAATTTATATAGTAAAAATTTTGTACAATTTTATTGTTTGACATAGTTTTGTACAAATGTTATACTCAACTTGATTTAGTTAGGTATTACTTACTCACTTAATTAATATCAAGATGTATCAAGAAAATAAATACTATATTTAAATTTAGCTTAGAAAATCTAAGGAGGAGAGTATTAATGATGAAAAGATATCTTAATTTTACACTTATAGCTTTAAGTTTGGGAGTATTAACAGCTTGTTCAGGTGCAAAGACAAGCACAAATGAAACTAAAAATGAAACAACAACAGTTGCAAATGAGTCTAAGGCTGAAACTGAAACCAAAAAAGCAGCCGAATCTGAAACCAAAGCAGCTGAAAGTGCAAATTCAAATGAAAATACAGCAAGCTATCCAATGGTTATAAAACATGCTTATGGAGAAACAAAGGTTGAGAAAAAGCCTGAAAGAATAGTTACTATTGCATGGGAAAATAATGATACTCCTTTAGCACTTGGTATTGCTCCTGTCGGTGTATCTGCCGCAAACTTTGGAAAAGTAACTGATAATAGACTTCATGCATGGGCTGATGAGGCTTTCAAGAAATTAGGTGTAGATAAGCCTAATGTATTTGATGACACAGCAGGTCTTAATTTTGAGGAAATAGGAGATGCAAAACCGGATATTATATTAGCATCATACTCAGGCATTTCACAAGAAGAGTATGACACACTTAGTCAGATAGCACCTGTTATTCCATACAAGGAAAAACCTTGGCAGACTCTTTGGAGAGCCCAAACAATAGAAAATGCAACTCCTTTAGGACTTGAAAAAGAGGCTAAAAAATTAGTAGAGGATACAGAAAAACTTATAAAAGAAAAGGTTGATGCACGTCCTGAAATAGCAGGTAAGACTGCAGCATTTGTTATGATTTCTCCTGAAGATTTAAGTAAATTTTTCTTATATCTTCCTACTGATCCAAGGTCTGCATATTTACAAGATTTAGGACTTTCTGTTCCTGAGAGTGTAAGTAAACTTGCAAAGGAAAATACAGAATTTTATACCACAATAAGTAGAGAAAATTCTGATATGTTAAAAGATGTTGATATTTTAGTAACTTATGGAACAAGTGAACAATTAGCAGCTTTACAAGCTGATGAAATCTTATCAAGTATACCTGCAATTAAAAATGGTGCAGTTGTATTTATGGATTCTACAAGTGATCTTGCAGGTGGTGGAACTCCAAGTATTTTATCAATACCTTACAATATTGATACATATCTTGATTTGATTTCTGAGGCTGCAAAAAAAGTTAAATAGATAAGGATTAGATAATGAAAACAAGAAGAATACTGTTTCTAATTGCAATAGTTTCACTTCTTATACTTACAGTTTTTGCCTCAGTAGCTTTTGGGGCAAAAGCTGTTTCAATAAATAGTATAATTTCAGCTTTTTTAGCTAAAGATTCATCTTCTTATGAAGTAAGCGTTGTTTTAGCGAGATTTCCAAGAACTGCTTTTGGGCTTATTGCCGGAGCGGCACTTGCTATTTCCGGTGTTTTAATGCAGGCATTAACCGGAAATCCTATTGCAGATCCAAGTATACTTGGAGTAAATACAGGTGCATCTTTATTTGTTGTAGTTGGGATTGCATTTCTTAATATACAAACAGGTTTTGCATATATTTGGCTTGCATTTATAGGTGCAACTGTAACTGCTGTATTTGTATATGGCTTGTCCTCAATAGGTGGTGGAGGCGTTACCCCCATAAAACTTGCCCTTGCAGGAGCAGCTGCAAGTACGGCACTCTCCTCTTTAACTAGTGCCATTATGTTGCCAAATAATCAAGTTATGGATAGATTTAGATTTTGGCAATCAGGAAGTATAGGAGGTGCAGGTTGGAATGATATATCACTTTTATTACCATTTTTAATTATAGGTTTTATACTTTCAATATATTTGTCATCTTCACTTAATGTGCTTGCTATGGGAGATGAAGTTGCAACAGGGCTTGGAGTTCATATAGGTAGAGTAAGAATATTATCAGCATTTGCCGGAGTACTTCTTTGTGCCTCTACAACTGCTCTTGCAGGCCCGATAGGTTTTATTGGGCTTATGGTGCCTCATTTTGTAAGACTTATATTTGGAAATGATTTAAAATGGGTTATACCTGTTTCTGCCATTACAGGTGCAGTACTACTTCTGTTTGCTGATGTTTTAGGTAGAATGATAAATAGCCCCGGAGAACTTGAAGTTGGTATAGTTACTGCAATAATGGGAGCACCAATATTTATATTGATTTGTAAGACTTCCACTACTAATATGCAAAGGCGTATTCAATAAGGGGGGGCATAAAATGAATGATATGAAACTTTCAGAACTTGTTGCAAAAGCGTATAGAAAAAGACAACTTAAATATGTCTTTATATGTAGCATACTTGCTCTTATTGTGATAGGTCTTATCTATATAGGAATGACTTTTGGAAATACAATATATTCTCCTAGAGTAGTTTGGGAAAATTTGGTTGGAATAAGAGATGATAACAAGTTTACTATTGTAACACTTAGATTTCCTAGAGTTCTTATTGGGCTTTTATGTGGTATTTCTTTTGGAATTGCAGGAAATACTTTTCAAAGAATATTTCAAAACCCACTTGCAAGTCCTGATATTATAGGAGTTACTTCAGGAGCGGCACTTGGTGCTATGATTTGTATGCTTGTTTTTAAGTTAAATGCCTCAATCACTTCAATAGTAGCACTTACATTTGGAATGGCAGTAGCCACTATTATATATGTGATTTCAGGAGGAAAAGGTTTTCAAAATGGAAGTCTGATACTTATAGGAATAGGAATGCAGGCATTTTTAAGAGCAGTTATTTCTTGGATACTTCTTAAGGCATCATCTTACGATGTGGGAAATGCTCTCAGGTGGCTTAGTGGTAGTCTTAACAATATGAAAATTGAATATGCCTATCCTTTAGCCATTGTTTTAGTTATAGTACTTATATTTGTATTTAGCATGGGAAAAACAGTATCTGTCATACAATTAGGAGATGAGCTTTCCTCTACCCTAGGTGCAAGACCTACATTTTCAAGGACTGTTTTGATATTTCTAACATTACTACTTACTGCATTTGCAACTGCCGCCACAGGCCCTATTGCATCAATATCTTTTCTTGCAGGGCCTATTGCATCGAGAATAAGTTCTTCAGGTAGAAATAACATGGTTTCATCTGCACTTATTGGAGCTATATTGGTGCTTGCCTCAGATTTAGTTGGGCAATATGCATTTGCAGTAAAATATCCTGTTGGTGTAATTACAGGAATACTTGGAGCACCATATTTACTATTTCTTCTATTTAATATGAATAAGAAAGGAGCATCTGCATAATGAAAAAACATTTATTAAGTGCTAAAAATTTACAACTTGGATATGAACAAAAGGTCATAGTTGAAAATATGCAGCTTAATGTTCCTGACGGCAGAATAAGTGTAATCATAGGAGCAAATGGTTCAGGAAAATCAACACTTTTAAAAGCACTTTCAAGACTTTTAAAGCCTATGAGAGGAAGTATTGAACTTGATAATATAGAGCTATCTAATTTTAAGGCTAAGGAACTTGCCAAAATTTTAGGGTTACTTCCTCAATCTCCACTTGTTCCTGAGGGGATAAAGGTTTCTGACTTAGTTTCAAGAGGTAGGTATCCTTATAGAAAATTTTTACAGGGAATGACAAAAGAGGATTTTGAGATAGTAACTGAGGCTCTTAAACTTATGGGAGTTTTAGATTTAGCTGATAGAAATATTGACGAGCTGTCAGGTGGTCAAAGGCAGAGAGTTTGGATTGCACTTGTAATCGCACAAAGTACAGATATTTTACTTCTTGATGAACCTACTACATATCTTGACATTGCTTATCAAATTGAAATATTAGATACATTAAGAAATATTAATAAAATTAAAAATACTACTATAATAATGATACTTCATGATATTAACCTTTCAGCAAGATATGCAGATTATATATTTGCTGTGGAAAAAGGAAATCTTGTAGCTGAAGGAAAGCCGGAAGATATAATAACACCTGAGCTTATGAAAAAAGTTTATGGGCTTAATTGTGAAGTTATCAAAGATCCATTTTCCAATACACCACTTATAATTCCTATAAGTAAAATGGATTAGCTTTAGAAATATTGATACTTGACTTATGAATTAGATTAATGTTATACTCAGGAGGTATGCCGCACAATGAGGTTGTAAGTTCTTTAGTAAGACACCAAAGTTGGCGAGTAATGATAAAAGGAGGACCAACATGTACGCTATTATAGCAACAGGTGGTAAGCAGTATAAGGTAGCTGAGGGCGATGTAATAAGAGTTGAAAAACTTGGGCTTGAGGCCGGTTCAGAGTATGTATTCGATAAAGTTTTAGCAGTAAGTGATGATGAACTTAGAATAGGAACACCTACTGTTGAGGGTGTTACAGTAACTGCCTCAGTTATTAAAGAGGACAGAGCTAAGAAAGTTATTGTATACAAGTACAAGAGAAAAACCGGATACCACAAGAAAAACGGTCATAGACAACATTATACTCAATTAGAGATTAAAAAAATTAACGCATAGTAAGATGATTAGAATTAATGTTTATGAAAGTGTAAATTTACTTAAACTTGAATTATCAGGTCATGCCGGTTATGCAAAGCATGGAGAAGATATAATATGTTCAGCAGTATCAGCACTTTCAATTAATTTAGTCAATTCAGTAGAGAATTTTACAAAAGATAAGTTTTCTTGCCAAATTACAGAAAATACCGGTGATTTAAAGCTTAGTATTAGTAATCCAAGTGAAAAATCAACACTTTTATTTAAAAGTTGTGTGCTTGGTTTAGAAAATATCTCAAAAGAATATGGTAAGAAATACATAGATATTACTTATGCAAAATAACAAAGATTTACAAATTTTAATAAACAGGAGGTGAAAACCATGTTAAAGATGAACCTTCAATTATTTGCTCATAAAAAGGGAATGGGTTCTACAAAGAACGGACGTGATTCAGAGTCAAAAAGACTTGGAGCAAAGAGAGCTGACGGACAGTTTGTTTTAGCAGGAAATATTCTTTATAGACAAAGAGGAACAAAGATTCATCCGGGTAACAATGTTGGACGTGGTGGAGATGATACTTTATTTGCCACAGTTGACGGAGTTGTACGTTTTGAAAGAAAAGGTAGGGATAAGAAACAAGTTTCTGTTTATCCTAAAGGAGAGAACAAGTAAGTTTTAGAAAGCATTTTGAGGGTGTTGCAAAGTAAGTTGCAACACCCTTTTCACATTGAATATTTATGAAAGGAAGTATTATGTTTGCAGATAGTGCAAAAATTTTTATAAAGTCAGGAAAAGGTGGCGACGGACATGTCAGCTTTAGGAGAGAACTTTATGTCGCAGCAGGTGGACCTGACGGAGGCGACGGTGGAAAGGGTGGAGATGTCATTTTTGAAATAGATGACGGACTTAACACTCTTACTGATTTTAGAATGAAAAGAAAATATATTGCCGAGAATGGCGAACCGGGTTCAAGAAGAAAATGTCATGGCAAAGATGCAAAAGATATAGTTATCAAAGTTCCGGAGGGGACTGTAATCAAAGATTTTGAAACAGGAAAAGTTATTGCCGATATGTCCGGAGATAATAAAAGAGAAGTGATTCTTAGAGGTGGTAGAGGAGGTCTTGGAAATATGAACTTTGCTACTGCTACTATGCAAGTTCCTAAATTTGCAAAGCCGGGGCAAGACGGTAAAGAAATGTTTGTACAGCTTGAGTTAAAAGTTATTGCAGATGTAGGTTTAGTAGGTTTTCCAAATGTAGGTAAGTCAACACTCCTTTCAAGAGTTAGCAATGCTAAACCTAAGATTGCAAACTATCATTTTACTACTCTTAATCCTCATTTAGGTGTTGTAGATATTGCAGAGGGCGTAGGTTTTGTAATGGCAGATATTCCGGGGCTTATAGAGGGAGCATCTGACGGAGTAGGTTTAGGACATGACTTTTTAAAGCATATTGAAAGAACTAAGGTCTTAGTTCATGTAGTAGATGCGGCCTCAACAGAGGGGAGAAATCCGATAGAGGATATAAAAGCTATAAATGCCGAACTTGGAAAATATGATGCAAGTCTTTTAGATAAACCTTGTTTAATCGCAGCAAATAAAATAGATGTTATTGAAGACGGTGATCCAATATCTGAGCTAAAAAAAGCATTTGAACCTAATATAAAAGTTTATCCTATTTCAGGTGTTACAGGTTCAGGTATAAAAGAACTTTTATTTGCTATAAATGATTTACTAAAGACTGTTGATAGAACAACTAAAATTTTTGAAAAAGAATTTGAAATAGATTATAGTTCAGATAGAAATCTTCCATTTACAGTTAGACTTGAAGAAGATGTATATGTAGTTGAAGGACCTAAGATTGAGAGAATGTTAGGCTATACAAATCTTGATTCAGAAAAAGGTTTTGACTTTTTCCAAAAGTTTTTAAAGACCTCAGGAGTACTTGAGGAACTTGAAAAAGCAGGTATTAACGAGGGAGATACTGTAAGAATGTATGGACATGAATTTAATTATTATAAATAGTTAGGAGAAGTTATGACAAGTAAACAAAGGTCTTATTTAAAGGGGCTTGCAATGAATATTGATGCTGTTTTGCAGATAGGAAAGTCCTCTTTAACTGATGAGATTATAGATGCAATAATAGAAGTCTTAGAGGCAAGAGAACTTATAAAAATAAATGTTCTGAAAAACTGCTTAGACGATCCAAAAGAAATTGCAAATGAAATCACAAAGCATACAAGAAGTGAAGTAGTTCAGGTAATAGGTAAAAAAATTGTACTTTATAAAGAGGCTGATGAACCTGAAAAAAGAAAAATTAAACTTCCAAAATAGACAAGATGAGAATGAAAGAAATAGGCATTTTAGGTGGAACTTTTGATCCTATACATATTGGGCATACAAAGCTTGGTATTGAGGCAATAAAACAATTTGACTTAAGTGAAATATGGATAATTCCGGCGTTTAACCCTCCACATAAAACATTAAAAAATGTAACCTCTTATGAGGATAGAGTAAATATGATAAGGCTTGCAATAGAAAATTTAAGTCAGTTTAAAATTTTAGAGATTGAAAAGATGAGAGGGGGCAAGTCTTATACAAGTGAAACACTAAAGGAACTTGTAAGTTTATATCCCAAAACAAGATTTTCATTTATAATAGGTGCAGACTCACTTTATGAAATAGAAGATTGGCATAAACCTGAGGAAGTTATGAAATTTGCAAGACTTTTAGTTGCACTTAGAACTTATGATAAGGCATATAAAAGTCTAGTAGAGCAAGTTGATTATTTAAAAGAAAAATATAATGCAGATATTGAAATAATAAGCTATAATAAAATAAATATTTCGTCAAATGAAATAAGAAGTTTAGTAAGCCAAAATAAGGATTATTCTGCTTTGGTTGACGAACAAGTTAAAAAGTATATTGAATCCAATAAACTTTACAAGGCTGATTAAGAGGTAATTAAATGGAAATTTTAGATATGAAAAAAATACTAAGAGAAGATTTAGCAGAATTAAGATATGAACATTCCATAGGAGTATCATATACTGCTGCTTGTTTAGCTATGAGATATGGGGAAGATGTAAAAAAAGCTGAGATAGCAGGGCTTTTGCATGACTGTGCAAAGGGAATTGATTCAAATGAACTTGAAAAACTTTGCATAAATACAGGAATAAATTTGAGTGAGGAAGATAAGAAAAGCCCTCAATGCTATCATGCATTCTATGCACCTGTTTTAGCAAAAGAAAAATACGGCATAGAAGATGAGTATATACTTTCATCGCTTAGGTGGCATACGACCGGTTGTAAAAATATGAGTTTACTAGATAAAATAATTTATTTAGCAGACTATATTGAGCCTAATAGGGGAAGTGCTACCTATCTGTCAGAGATAAGAAAGATTGCCTTTGAAGATATTAATCTTGCAATATATACTGCTACATTACAAACAATACAACATTTAAAAGATAAAAACATATTTATTCATGAGAAAACCTTAGAATGTTTTGAATGGATAAAACAAGTAGTTAAAAAATAGATTGAAAATGAGGGAGATTATGGATACAAAGGAATTATTAACAAAAATTTATACTGTTCTTACGGAGAAAAAAGGAGAAAATATTTGTATTATAGATATTTCAAAAATATCTTCTCTCGCAGATTATTTTGTTATTGTGCATGGAAATAATGAGAACCAAATTCAAGCAATGGCTGATACTATTTCTGAGAGAACACAGCCTGTAAGCCCAACAAATGTTGAGGGTTATAGAGGTGCAGATTGGGTTTTAATGGACTATCAAGATATAATAGTTCATATTTTCAATAAGGAAAGCAGAATGTTTTATGACCTTGAAAGAATTTGGAGCGACGGAAAAGTAGTAGAGATAGATAAGCTTTAAGAGTAAGGGGGGAAAACAACCTCCCCCCATACCTGCCTAGAAATTGGTTAATTTAGCTAAATCTTTATAAAAATCAGGATAGGAGATATTAACACAGTCCTTATTTAATATATTTAAATTTAAATCATCATATAGGGATAAAATAGAAAATGTCATTGCTATTCTATGGTCATTGTAGGTGTTAATTTTGGCATTATGAAGTTTTTTAACACCTTTAATAATCATGCCGTCATCAGTTTCTTTGACATTTGCACCGAGTTTACTTAATTCAGTTGTCATTGCTCTTATTCTATTAGTTTCTTTAACCCTAAGTTCCCCTGCATCTTTTATAATGGTAGTTCCCTCTGATACGCAGGCAAGGGCGGCAATTATAGGAAGTTCATCTATAAGTTGTGGGATTATTTCGCCACTTATTTTAGTACCATGTAATTGTGAATGTCTCACTAAAATATCAGCAGCAGGCTCTCCATTTTCTATGTTCTTAGGAAAAATTTCAAGTTTTGCTCCCATTGACTTTAATACCTTTAGTATTCCGGTTCTTGTAGGGTTAATGCCTACATTTTTAATAAGTATTTCAGAGTTCTTTACAAGAATTCCTGCTACAATAAAAAATGCGGCTGAAGATATATCTCCAACAATATTTAGATTAAGAGCATATAGAGAATCACATTTTCTAATAGTTGAACAAGTACCATTACAACTAATATCTGCACCAAAGTTTTTTAGCATGATTTCAGTATGATTTCTTGATAATGTAGGTTCTATAACACTTGTTTTTGAATCTGCAAAAAGCCCTGCAAGTAAAATAGCAGACTTTACTTGTGCACTTGCAACAGGAGAAATATATTCTATGCCATTAAGCTTTGAGGGGAAAATCTTAATTGGAAAGCTACTTATATTAGCCCCCATTTCTTTAAGTGGATTTATAATGCGATTCATAGGTCTTTTTTTTAAAGACTCATCGCCTGTAAGAGTGGAACTAAAGTTTTGACCTGCAAGTATTCCACTCATAAGTCTTATGGTAGTACCACTGTTTTTACAATCTAAAGGTTCTAAGGGCTTTTTAAGTGAATAAAGCCCTTTGCCGTTAATCTTAATAGTATTATTTTCAATATCAATGTCAACTCCCATTTTAGAAAAGCAATTTATAGTTGCCATGCAATCAGCATTAAAAGAAAAACCATTTATAATAGTAGTTCCTTCTGCTATTGAGCCAAGCATTATGCTCCTATGAGATATTGATTTATCGCCTGAAACTTTCAAGTTTCCTTTAAGTGGTTTAGTCATATTATCTTCCAAGTAATGCAGGTATGCCAAATGAAACAATCATCATAATTATACTTGCCATAAGAACACCTAAAACTGCGGCAAGAAATGATTTTTTTCTATCAAGTTCAAGTAAAGTTGCAACTAAGCAACCTGTCCAAGCACCTGTTCCGGGGAGTGGAATCCCTACAAAAAGTACAAGTCCCCAAAAACCGACTGTTTCTATTGATTTTCTATGTTTTTGAACTTTTTTATCAAGCCAGTTTGCAAAAGAATTAAAAATCTTTACTTTTGAATCTCTCATGTAAAGATATATTTTATCAAATAAGAAAAGTACAAATGGAATAGGAATAAGATTTCCAATTATACTTATTATATAGCTTTCAATAGGATTCATATTCATTAGAGATGCCGCTATAAGACCTCCTCTAAGTTCAAGTATGGGAAAGAGTGAAATTATAAAAACTATAAGTTGTTTCCCATAAGTAAGTCCCATTAGTCCTCCCATTAGCCCTACAAGTGATTTTGCCAATTTATCTGCCATAGTAATTCCTTTCTTAAAATTTTAGTTGATATAGATAATATAATTACTTTGTGTTCATATTTTGTATTTCTCTTGAAAAATAGGTAAAATGTCAACGTGTCTGATTATATCAAAATAAGTATACATTATCAAGGAAAGAAAGGAATTTAGCATTATTTCTGTTTTTTGTGTAATTATTTTTCATTGTAATATTTGTTATAAAATAGGATAATAGACATGGATATGTATTTAGAACAAACTGTAAAGGAGCGTATAATATGACAGACTATACTGAGGGTTCAGGTAGACAGTATCACACTAATTTAAAAGAGGGAGATGTTGGTAGATATGTACTTCTTCCCGGTGATCCTAAAAGATGTGAAAAGATAGCGGCATTTTTTGATAATCCTAAATTGATTGCAGATAGCAGAGAGTATGTAACCTATACAGGAACACTTAATGGAGTAAAGGTAAGTGTTACTTCTACAGGGATAGGAGGTCCGTCGGCATCTATTGCAATATGTGAACTTGCAAAATGCGGTGTTGATACATTTATTAGAGTTGGAACTTGTGGAGGAATTAGAGAAGATATTTTAGGAGGGGACATTGTAATAGCAAGTGGAGCAGTTAGAATGGAGGGAACTTCGAGAGAATTTGCACCAATAGAATATCCTGCAGTGGCAAACTTTGATGTAACAACTGCACTTATAAATGCCTCAAAAGCTTTACAGCTTAAATATCATGTAGGTGTTGTACAATGTAAGGATTCATTTTTTGGTCAACATGAACCTGAGATAATGCCTGTAAGCTATGAACTCGAAAATAAATGGGAGGCTTATAAAAGAATGGGTTGTCTTGCCTCTGAAATGGAATCGGCGGCACTTTTTATAGCAGGCGATTTTCTAAGAGCTAGAGTAGGTTCTTGCTTTTTAACAGTTGCAAATCAAGAAAGAGCTAAAAAAGGTTTAGAAAATAAACAAGTACATGATACAACACTTGCTATAAAAGTAGGTATAGAGGCTATAAAAGAGCTTATAAAATTAGACAAAATGTAGATTTTTATGCATGTGCTTGAAAAATTATACAATTACAAGATTTTATGTTATAATGAAATCTAGTAGCAGATAACTGCTATGTGATAATATTAAATTTGTCAAAGGAGAAAAAGATGAAGAAAAGATTGTTAGCATTAATTTTAACAACAGCTATGCTTGCTATGGGATGCAGTGGAGGAAGTAAGACATCAGAAAGTACAGTAGCAGATAGTAGTTCCGTTGTTGAAACTACCAAGGCGGCTGAGGGTGAAAAATCTTCTGAAACTTCTAAAGCAGAAGAAACTAAGGCAGAGGGTACTAAGGACGCAAAGTCTGTAAAGATTGGACTTGTAACTGATGTAGGTGGTGTTAATGACGGTTCATTTAACCAAAGTGCTTGGGTTGGCTTACAGAAAATTCAAGAGGAGTTTGGAGCAGAAGTTAAGTATCTTCAATCAGCAACAGATGCAGACTATGCACCTAATCTCGAGGCATTTGTAGATGATGATTATGATCTTATCATAAGTGTAGGTTATATGCTTGCAGACGCTACAAAAGAGGCGGCTACTGCACACCCTGACAAGAAGTTTGCTATTGTAGATGATTCAAGTCTTGCAGATTTACCTAATGTTACATGTCTTTTATTTAAACAAGAGCAAGCATCATATTTAGTTGGATATGTTGCAGGTCTTATGACAAAGACAAATAAAGTAGGTTTTGTATTAGGTATGGAAAATGAAACAATGAATCAGTTTGGTTATGGTTATCTTGCAGGAGTAGTTGATGCAAATAAAGATGCAAAGATTATACAGTCAAATGCAAACTCATTTAGTGATCCTGCTATTGGTAAGACAAATGCAAATGCGGCAATTACCAATGGAGCTGATGTTGTATTCCATGCAGCAGGAGCTACAGGACTTGGAGTTATAGAGGCTTGTAAAGAGGCAAAGGTATATGCAATAGGTGTTGACTCTGACCAAGCATCACTTGCACCTGATACTGTTATTACTTCAGCAATGAAGAGAGTTGACAATGCAGTATATGATGTTTCAGTTGCAACTATTAAGGGAGAATTAAAGTCAGGTATCAAAGTTTATGACCTTGCAAAGGGTGGTGTTGATATAGCACCTACACAAAATCTTCTTTCAGCAGAAACAATCAAGGCAGTTGAAGATGTAAAAGCTAAGATTATAAGTGGAGAGGTTGTAGTTCCGGCAACTAAGTCTGAGTTTGAGGCTAAGTATGGCGACATCTATGAACTTGATAAATAAAATATTTAGATAGTAGTTAAAATATTTATGTGGCTATTATAAAATAGCTATCTATATGGGGCTGTCGCAAAAGGGCTATCCTTATATGTCTTGTCCCCCTACGGGGGACAAGACATATAATAGAAAGTCTTTAAATTAGCAAATATAGTTTTCTCTGTATCTGTACGGTAAACATAGCTACTAGTGAAAATTAATTTTTCAACAGCCTCAATAATAAATGAATAAATAAATAAATTTTTTGTATTCAAATAGCAAACATGATTTTCTCTGTTTCTCTATGGAAAACATAATTGCTAATGAAAATTAATTTTGCGACACTCCCTACAAAAAATTTAGTATTTAAGTAAAGTATAAAACCTTTATAATTTACTTAAGCACTAAAGATGCTTATTTATAATATGGAGGACAATATGCGTAATATTACAATGGATAGAGTAAATCAAACTAGAGAAGATATACTAGGAGTAATTAAAAGCCCAAGTCTTACACATGAGCAAAAGGTTGCAACACTTGCAATCAAAGCTGATTCACTCTTAGAAGTGCTTGATTTACCTGAGGGATTAGATGAACTCTTAAATGCACCGATTGAAACTCAGTGTATTTGCGATTTATTTGAGGGTCATGCACCACTTAGACCTAGATATATTATACCTGATTATGAAAAACTTATGAAAGAGGGTTGCAACTTTTTAAAGCTTACACCACCTCAAGATCTTTATGAGGCAATTAACACCTTACTTATTTTCTATAAACATGTCCCAAGCGTAACAAATTATCCTGTATTTGTAGGTGCTTTAGATAAATTACTAGAGCCATTTATAGATACCGTTTCTGAAGAACAAGCTAAAAAAATGATAAAACTTTTTATGCTCAATATAGATAGAACAGTTTTAGATTCATTTGCACATGCAAACATAGGACCTGAGGCAACTAAAGCAGGCAGACTAATACTTGAGGCAGAAACAGAGCTTAAAAATGCAGTTCCTAATATAACTTTAAAATATGACGAGGATATAACTCCTGATGATTTTGCAATTCAAGCCATAAAATGTGCATTATATAGTGCTAAACCAAGTTTTGCAAATCATAAGATGTTTTGTAACGACCTCACAAAAGACTATGCAATAGCAAGTTGCTATAATGGACTTCCACTAGGGGGCGGCTCATATACCCTATGTAGACTTATCTTAGGAAATATAGCAAAAAGAGCAAAGAACATTAAGGACTTTAAAGAAAAAGAATTACCTTATGTACTTGATATTATGGCTAGATATATGGACGAAAGAATCCGTTTTGAAGTAGAAGAAAGTGGATTTTTTGAGAATAACTTTTTAGCAAAGGAGGGATTTATAAAAAGAGAGAGATTTTCTGCAATGTTTGGTCTTGTAGGACTTGCTGAGGCAGTTAATATCTTACTTGAAAAAGAGGGTAAAAACTTAAGATTTGGGCATGATGAAGTAGCAAATGATTTAGGCGTTGAAATCATGGACATTATAGATGAATTTAATAAAAACCATGTAAATAAATACTGCGAAATATCAGGAAATCATTTCTTACTACATGCACAAGTAGGTATAGCAGAAGATAAAAATATATCTCCGGGTACTAGAATACCAATAGGAGAAGAGCCTGCTGAAGTAGTAGATCATCTTATGGTACTAAGTAGATTCCATAAGTATTTTCCGTCAGGAACAGGAGATATATTCCCTATTGATTTGACAGTACACAAAAATCCTGAATATGTACTTGACATAGTAAAAGGTTCTTTTAAGAAAGATTTGAGATATTTGTCTTACTATGCAAGCGATTCAGATGTAATTCGTATTACAGGATATTTAGTTAAAAGATCAGAAATGGAAAAACTTGATAAGGGACTTGCAGTTATGCATGATACTACAAGCTTAGGACTTGGAGCTGCAAAAAATGGAAAGATTCTTGAAAGGAAAGTAAGGTAAATTAATGAGAGTGGTAGTCAATAAGATTATCCCTTTCAGTAGCGTTGACGGACCCGGAAACAGAACTTCTATATTTCTGCAAGGTTGTAACATCGACTGTAAGTATTGTCATAACCCTGAAACAAGAAAGGTATGTATTCATTGTGGTATATGTGTGCCGGGTTGTCCGTCAAAGGCACTTTCTATTGACCAATCCGGTAAAGTGCGTTGGAATTCAAGTTTATGTATAGATTGCGACCAATGTATACATATATGTCCACATGATAGCTCGCCAAAAGTTATGAATCTTACAGCCGAGGAAACTTATGAGCTTGTTAAGAAACAGATACCATTTATAAGAGGTATAACAGTGTCTGGAGGTGAGTGTATGCTCTATCCAGACTTTTTAATGCAACTATTTAAACTTGCAAGAAAAGATAATCTAAGTACTCTTATAGATAGTAATGGTACAATACTATTTGAAGATTATCCCAAGCTTATGGAAGTTGCAGACGGAGTAATGCTTGATATTAAAGCATTTTTTGATAAAGACCATATCAATGTAACAGGCTCAAGCAATAAAAATGTACTTAGAAATGCAGTTTATTTAGGAGAAACAGGAAAGCTTTTTGAAGTAAGATGTGTTATAGTTCCTGATTTATATGACGGAATGTTAAATGTCGAAAATATGGCAGATTTTTTACTTCCTCTTTATAGGAAACATGAATTTAGAATAAAATTAATAGCGTATAGAAAATTTGGAGTAAGAAAACAGTATTCCGGTTTTGTAACACCAAGTGATTTATATTTAAAAGCAATGGCGAGTATGTTGGAGGATAAGGGTTTTAAAAACATTATTATAATATAGGGGGTAAACTATGGATAATGAATCGGTGGTTATTGCAATGAAAGACATTGTAAAAAAATTTGGAAACTTTGTTGCAAATGATCATATAAACCTGACTTTATATAAGGGCGAGGTTCATGCAATTTTAGGAGAAAATGGTGCAGGAAAAAGTACCCTTATGAATGTTCTCTATGGACTCTATAAGCCTACTGAGGGGCATATAGAGGTAAATGGAGAAAAAGTGGAATTTCATGGTCCAAAAGATGCTATAAATCATGGAATAGGTATGGTACATCAACATTTTATGTTAATACAACCTTTTACAGTTACTGAAAATATAATTTTGGGAGTAGAACCTATAAAAGGAATAACAGTTGATAAAAAACTTGCAAGACAAAAAATAGTTGAATTATCAAATAAATATGGAATGAAAGTTGATCCTGACGCTAAGATTGAGGACATTTCTGTTGGAATGCAGCAAAGAGTTGAGATACTTAAAGTGCTTTATAGAGGTGCAAATGTTCTTATTTTAGATGAGCCAACTGCCTCACTTACTCCACAAGAGATTGAGGAACTAATGGTCATTATACAAAATCTTACCAAAGCAGGCAAAAGTATAATTCTTATAACACATAAACTAAAAGAAATTAAGGAATGTGCAGATAGCTGTACCATAATAAGACAGGGAAAATATATTGATACTGTTAATGTAAAAGATATAAATGAAAATGAACTTGCAGCTATGATGGTAGGTAGAGATGTAAATTTCAAAGTCTTTAAAAAAGAAATGGAGGCAGGAGAAATTACTCTCGAAGTAAAGGACTTACATGCCAAGGATTATAGAGGAGTAGAAGTTCTTAAAGGTCTTAGTTTAAATGTAAGAAAGGGCGAAATTGTAGGACTTGCAGGAGTAGACGGCAACGGTCAAACAGAGCTTGTAGAGATTTTAACAGGACTTAAAAAGGCAGACTCAGGAAGTGTAAGTATAAAGGGAAAAGACGGTTTTAATAAAACTCCGAAAGAACTTTTTACACTTGGAGTAAGTAGTATTCCTGCTGATAGACAAAAACATGGACTTGTACTTGATTTTTCAATAGAAGATAACTTGATAGTACAGCATTTTGAGGAAAAACCATTTTCAGAAAATGGAATCTTAAAAAGAGATGAAATAAGGAAAAATGCTACAAAATTAATGGAAGATTTTGATGTTCGTCCCAGAAATACAGAAAGTAAACCTGCTAAAACTTTATCAGGTGGTAATCAACAAAAGGTTATTATTGCAAGAGAAGTTACAAATGATAAGGACCTTTTAATAGCAGTAAATCCTACAAGAGGTCTTGATGTAGGTGCGATTGAATTTGTACACAAATATATTGTAGAACAGCGTAATAAAAATAGAGCTGTACTTTTGGTATCTTTTGAGCTAGATGAGATTATGAGCTTATCAGATAGAATTGAAGTTATTTTTGACGGCAACATTTCAGGAAGTGTCAATGGAAAGGACGCTGATGAAAAGCAACTTGGATTTATGATGGCAGGGGGAAAGTACAATGAATAGTACAAATGAAAAAAGTTCTATTTTAGATAGTACAGTTCTATATACTTTTATAGCAATTATTGTTGGCTTTATAGTGGGAGCAATATTTTTACTTATAGCCAAAATAAGCCCAATAGCAGCTTATGCAAGGCTTATTGAGAGTATAATAGGAAGACCTAAATATTTAGTGTGGACTCTTATTTATGCAAGTCCTTTGATACTTACAGGTCTTAGTGTAGCATTTTCTTTTAGAACAGGTGTATTTAACATAGGAGCTGAGGGACAGTTTGTAATTGGAACACTTGCAGCTTGTATGGTAGGAGTTTTAGTAAAACTTCCACCTGTAATACATGCAATAGTTTGTATGCTTGTAGCAGCAATGGCAGGTTGTATATGGTCTTTGATAGTAGGCATTCTCAAAGTGAAAAGAGGAATACATGAAGTGCTTTCTTTTATAATGTTTAACTGGATTGCATTTTATCTTTCAAACTACATGGTAAATACCAATGCACTTCACAAAGAGGGTGGTGGAGAGGCTACCAAAGATGTACTTGAATCTGCAAGAATACTTTTTCCTGAGGGCTTAAGACATTCTCTCGATATAAAAGCTGCTAATTTCGGTATAATTATAGCAGTAATAGTAGCAATAGGAATTTGGGTTTTAATTGAAAAAACAACTTTGGGATACAAACTAAAAGCAGTCGGTTTTAATAGTAGTGCGGCAAAATTTGCAGGAATAGATTCAGATAAATCAGTTCTTATGGCACTTGGTATTTCAGGCATGCTTGCAGGACTTGGTGGAGCAGTTCAGTTACTTGGAATGTCAGGTAGAATAAGTCAGTTTGCAGGACAAGAGGGATTTGGATTTCAGGGAATAACAGTTGCATTAATAGGTGCATCGAATCCAATAGGCTGTATTTTTGCAGGCATTTTCTATGGTGCTATGAAATATGGTGGTTCAAAATTAAGTATGGTGCATGCACCTGCAGAAGTTGTAGATATAGTTATGGGTTGTGTAATACTTGTAATAGCTATATCACATGTATTTAAATTTATGCTTAAAAATATTGCAAAGAAAAAGGAGGCATAAAATGTCAGAACTAATAAAAAATCTAGGATTATTAATAAATGCTACACTGATAGCAACACCTCCATTACTCTTTGCGGCACTTGGCTCTTGCTTTTCAGAACGAAGTGGAGTTATAAACATTGGAATTGAGGGAATGATGACAATAGGTGCTTTTATAGGTGCTATGGTTGGTCATTTTAGTGGAAATGGTTGGATTGCATTTTTATGTGGAGGGCTAGCAGGTGCATTTTTCGGTCTTATTCATTCAATAGTATGTGTATCTTTTAATGCTGACCAAACTATTGCAGGAACTGCAATCAATTTTATAGGTCCGGGACTTGCTATATTCTTATGTAAGGCAATCTTTGATGCGTCCTCAGATACACCTGCACTAAGTCAGTCTGCTAAGTTACCTAAGCTTTTTGACGGAGTATTTCCTGCAGGTTCATTTTTAAGCAATGTTTTAAGTGTTTATTCAGTAGCTTATGTAGCATTTATACTTGCATTTGTATGTTGGTTTGTATTTTATAAAACTAGATTCGGTGTACATTTAAGAGCAGTTGGAGAGCATCCTGAGGCTTGTGAATCACTTGGAATTGATGTTTATAAGGTAAGATATATTTGTGTTATACTATCAGGATTTTTGGCAGGACTTGGTGGAGCATTTGTAACTCTTGCTACAATTAATCAGTTTAGACCAAGCGTTATTGTAGGACAGGGATTTATTGCGATTGCGGCAGTCATTTTCGGTAAGTTTTCACCTCAAGGAGCAACAAAGGCTTGTTTACTTTTTGGACTTTGTAGTGGAATAAAGGCACTTGCAAGTATGGGAAATACTGTTTCCCCTAACCTTATATCAATGATTCCATATATAGTAACAATTATAGCACTTATATTATTTGTAGGAAAAGCAAATGCACCTGCCGCAAACGGAAAACCATTTGTAAGGTCAAAATAAAAGAATAATAAATAATTATTTCATAACAACTTAACATGTATCTAGGAAAAAATATGGAAGAAAAAATAATAAAAGTACTTATAAATAAGGCTCTTGAGGCTAGAAAAAAAGCTTACACACCTTATTCACATTTTAATGTAGGAGCTGCAATTCTAGGAACTAATGACAAAATTTATACAGGTTGTAATATTGAAAATGCAGCCTACACTCCGTCAAATTGTGCCGAAAGAACAGCCATATTTAAGGCAGTAAGCGAGGGAGTTACAAGTTTTAAAGCTATTGCAGTTGTAGGTGGCAAAAAAGAAAGTAAAAAACTTGACATTGTAAGCCCATGTGGAGTATGCAGACAAGTCATGATGGAATTTTGCAGTCCGAAGACATTTGAAATAATACTTGCAGCAGATGAAGAAAATTATAAAATTTTTAAATTAGATGAGATATTACCTATGGGCTTTGGAGCAAAAGATTTAGAAAGTGAGGAAGCTTATGGGAAATAGGTTTAAAAGAATTTTTGTAATAGTTATTGATTCTTTAGGAATTGGGTATATGAAAGACGCTGATAAATTTGATGATGTAGGAGCAGATACTCTCTTACATATATCTGAAAGCGTAGATAAGTTTGACATTCCCAACTTAAGAAAACTTGGAATGGCAAATTTAAAACCTATAAAACATGTAGAACCAATAGACAGACCTTTGGGATATTTTTTTAAAATGAATGAAACAAGCAATGGCAAGGACACTATGACCGGACATTGGGAAATAATGGGAATTAATACAAGAAAACCTTTTATAACATTTACAGAAACAGGCTTTCCAAAGGAACTCTTAGATGAACTTTCTAAAAGGTGTGATAATAGAAAAATAATAGGTAATAAATCAGCCTCAGGAACAGAGATATTAAAGGAACTTGGAGAAGAAGAAATAGCTACAAACTCACTTATAGTTTATACTTCTGCCGACTCAGTACTTCAGATATGTGGAAATGAAGAAACAATGGGACTTGACAATTTATATAGATATTGTGAGATTGCAAGAGAACTTACATTAAAAGATGAATGGAGAGTTGGAAGAGTCATAGCAAGACCTTATACAGGAAAGACCAAAGATGAATTTGTGCGTACCTCAAATAGACATGACTATGCATTAAAACCAACAAATAAAACAGCTCTCGATACATTAAAAGAAAACAGTTATGATGTTATCTCAGTCGGCAAAATATATGATATATTTGACGGAGAGGGCATAACGGAGAAAAATAAATCAAAGTCAAGTGTGCATGGTATGGAACAGACCATTGAAATAGCTGATAGAGATTTTGAGGGGCTTTGCTTTGTAAATCTAGTAGATTTTGATGCACTTTGGGGACATAGAAGAGACCCTATTGGTTATGCAAATGAGATTGAAAAGTTTGATGTAAACTTAGGAAAGCTCTTAGAAAAACTAAGAGAAGATGATTTGCTTATAATTACAGCAGACCATGGAAATGACCCTACCTATAAAGGAACTGACCACACTAGAGAAAAAGTACCATTTATAGCATATTCTAAGTCATTCAAAGGTTTTGGAGAACTTGAGGAAACAGATACCTATGCTACAATAGGTGCAACAGTGGTAGATAATTTCGGACTTAAAATGCCGGAGGGAACTATTGGAAAATCGGTACTGGATAAGTTGAAGTAAGTGCGAATTGGTGTTAAATGTATTATTGGGGGATTTTCCTCGCCGTCGGCGAGGAAAATCCCCCATAACTATGTAAACAAAAAAATATAAAAAATATTTTACATGGACATAATCTGTCCGCCCACATTGCTATAATTGTAAATATAAAGGTAAGGGAATCAAAAATACAATGATTTTATAATATTATCTTGTGAAAAACTTATTAAA
>CALALP010000068.1 GCA_937925515.1 uncultured Lachnoanaerobaculum sp.
AATGCACTTGCCGCTCCTGCACTAGTTCCGTCATTTGCAAGGAAACTTGTCGGTGAACCTGCAGGCAATGGATTAATACTTCCCTTTTCATATGGAGCATTTGCTACTGCAAAGTTTATATCTCTCCACTTGCTTGCATCTCTACTTAATTTATAGTCTGCCCTTACACCATTTCCTACAAGTGGCATAGTTCCTGTAAGTTGACCATTTGTTGGGTTTACAGTTGCTGCTGTTGGTGGCACTACGACTGCGCTTGAATTTAAATCCCAAGCATAACCATAGAGCTTATCTCCTGTAGTACTTCCTGCTGTAGGTATTCCTACATTAATATTGCCTCCGGCTAATATCTGATCTACCTGTGTAGCAACTATCTTATCTGTAATTCTATCATAAAATCTTCTTACTAAGTTTGTTCCTGATTCTGCATTATATTTATAAACCACTGTAACATTTTGGTTAGGCATCTTTGCTTGGAAAGTACCTGATGCAGTATCATTTGTTATCATCAAAGTATCATTATCAAGACCTACTATATAATGTCCTGAGTCTGTTGCATTGTCTGAATTATATCCTTCAGTTATTGCAAATGTATCATAAGTATAACCTACTATTGAAGTTTCAGGCATTGCATTTATATCCTGCTCTGCTCTTCTTTGACTTACAACCGGAGCTTTTAAGTCATTTCCACCTGCATCCTGATGTTTCACTGTATAAGTAAATGTAGTACTTGGATCTACTGAATAACCATAGTTTAGGTTAATTCCCACTGCCGGCATGCTTACAGTAAAGTTACCATTTGTAGTATTCAATGTTCCATACTGTACAGGTGTTCTGCTTGCAGTATTATATCTATATCCCGGTATAGTAGTTGGATTCTTTGTAACAGATTCTGCTATTATATGTCCGGAAGTATCCATACCCAAAGTAAGAGGTAGGGCTACATTTGTATTTCTATGTGTTGTTTGTATAGGATACTGTGTACTTCCCGGAGTCCATACTGCATATAAATTAACTATTTTTGCAACACTTGGATTAGGGAAGTTGTCATCTTTATTTGCAAAAAGTCCATTATCAGTTTCTCCGGTATCAAATGTTCCATTACCGTTTGCATCTACATAACTATTCCACTTTACAAAGTCATATCCAATTTTTGTAGGTGTTGGTACTTTTCCAAGAGTTGATGAACCTGAAGTAACTCCCTCAAACTTATCTTGAACAGGAAGACCACCCTGAGCATCAAACTTATATCTAACTTCATTTTTCTTAAGCTTAACTGTTATATCTGTATTTCCTGACGGTAATGTACCTGTGATATTACCTGTACTATCTATACTAATGCCTGTTGGAAGTGGATTAGGATTTGTAGTGTCATAAATATATCCATTTACAGTAGGCATCTTAAAGTTAAGTGTTGAACCACCTGCTAATGTTGTTGAATATGGGTTACTAGGTACATGCTCATTAGCAGGTATACTTGGGAAAGTAAGTCTAGTAAATGGAATTGTTGAATCAGTTTCATCCATATATACAATACTTAAACTATACTGTGTTGTACGCAAGTAAACTATATTTTCTTTCTGAGTTGTGTCTCCATTTATTGCAGTACCTGCTTTTATTGGACCACTTGCAACACCTTGTTGTATTGACTGACCGTCCACATCATTAGTAAAGTTTGCTGCCGAATATGGTGGTACATCATTGAAAGTAGGTGCATTACCTGCAAAGCTTACTATTGGAGTTCCCATTTCATTAGTAGTAGGTAAGTTATCTGAGTTAATGCTTAATCCTATCTTACCTGAGAAACTATTTTCTGCTGTTACCCAAAAATGTTTCTTTCCAAGGTAAACATTAGCTTTTGAATGTTTAATCTGAATTGGTGGTGCCGGAGGTGCAGGTTGCTGTACTAAAGTTCCATTATATGACCTATTGTCATTAACCTGAACATTTCCATTTAAAGTAATTGGATGTGTTGCACTGCTTGTATCAGATACCATAATAGCTGATGCATTATCTTCAGATATATTATGGTCTATACTTACAGAATCAACAGGTGAATTTAAATCTAAGACTGCTCCACCTGATAAGCCAATAGCTGATGCAACTCCTGTTCCCTTTACTCTAATATTTCTTATAATAGTATTTTGCTTAATACCAACCTTACCATTAGATGCCTCAATCATAGGTGAAGTAGCCAAAACACTTCCTGCCGGTAAATCATGAACTATATTTGCTGACCACTTATCTTGAGTACTAGTATCATAAACTCCACCATTACCGTCAAGTGTTACATCTAAAAAGTTTAGTGTTGAAGTAGAGTTTGAAACATTAAACATAGCTCCGGTAAATCCACTTGCTCTCTTTATAGTATACTTAACATTCTGGTTATGTGGAACCGGTATATCATCAGTCCAAAGAGGTATAGTGCTATAATTAGTATTAGTTGTAATTGCATCAAAGTCAGTAGTCTGTATTGTTATATCTCTATTTGCAGGCATGTTTATTGTACTATCAATAGTTACATCACCTTGAAGATAGATATAAGCCTTTTTTATATCACTAGGCTTAGTATTAATCTGATTAATTGCCTCCTGAATTGTTCTTACAGGCTGACCCATAAATCCATTACCACCTGCCGGTGCACTTGGATTTACATAGAAAACATAAGGCTTAGTTGCAAGTGCAAATGTAGAAGTCTTGGTTTCATTTCCTTGTAGTTGGAAATATGCTGAAAATCCGGCAGCAGTATCTCCGGTACTAGAAGTTCCACCTCTACCTGCAGCTACATAGCCTGCTCTACTTTGAGTAAATACCCAATCAGTATGATCCACTCCTGCTTGAGTTGACCAGCTACCACCCCATACTCTGTTTTCACTTGGATCACTGCTATCTCTTACTTCCATACCTGCTCCACCCTTACCTCTGGAAATAATATCGAATATGGCATTTGAAGAGTTATCACTAAAACTTTTATTATTAAAATGAAGTCCCTCAAAAGATGCTCCTGCCCCATGTGTAGTTATAAATATAGGCACATCATCATGAGCACCAAGCTGAGTATCAGTTTCATTACCTACAATAAAATCAAGTGGTGTATTAGTCTTATTATGTACAGTATATTGTACAAGTACATACTGTTTATCATCTGAAATCTTAACTTCTTGTCTAAGTTCTACCTTACTTTCTATATCTAAAACATCACCATTTTTATAAGTATCACTTGTATGAAGTGCTTTTTTCATACTAGATCCTGGGAATGTTGCCGCTGTTGGCATTGAGCCTGCCCAAGTACCAACTAGTGGATCAACAGGGTTTGTTGCCTCATACGGACTTCCACCTGTTTTATTTTGTACATCAGTACCTATTCTATTTGGCTTACCAAAAGCATAGTAACCATGCCACCAACTATTACCAAATGCTGACTTAAGAACAGGATCTGAATCAGGTGCACTAGGTGCATCAGTACCATAATATCCTTTTGAAGTATTACTTCTTAAAGCATCATCTGTAATAGCTGCCACATTAAATGTAACTTTATCAGCTCCACCGGCAGTACCATATCCACTATTTGTTCCATCATGATTTGCTGATTTACCATATACAAATGATGTACTATCAGATGAACCATAGATAAAACCATTTACCCTATTTAACTCACTATTAGTATTATCATCAGGTACACCATCACCTATTGAAGTATTTGGTGTCAATACATTTGCTCTTGCCTCAAGCACCCCGGTTGGCAATCCTGTAACTATCATTCCTGCTACTAAAAGCATCGCAGTAGTTTGTTTAAGTTTTTTAATTATTTTCATATCTCTCCTCTAACTATTCATAAAGTAAAAAGCCTTCGCTCCAGTTATCTCTACCCTCTTTTTCAAATGTAATCTCTTCGCCCAACTGACTACCCTTAGGTGCATCTGAATTATAATGATAGAAAGAATTACCTTTCTTTCTTGGCTTGTCGGTATCTGAAACTCTTGCTACAAACTTAGAATTTTTTATAACTATCCAGTTATCTTCTCCGTCCTTGATAACCTTTGTTCCTGTAACTACTCGTCCGATAGAGTCAACAACTAAATAATCATCTCCGGTACTTCCGTTTCTATTATCTCTAAGTATTCCATACTTAGTATCCGGATTTGCATCAATTCTAAGACCATTGAAGTAGAACTTGCCGTTTGATTTTTCAAGCTTACATCTATTTCCAATAGCAATTCCACTATCTCTAAATCCAAATACTGCATCTCCATCCCTTAATGCTACGGTTACCTCTCCTCTTATCATTGAACCGTCATTTAACTCATCTGCTCCAAACAGATATAAGTTACCTCTGTCAATGAAATCTATTGGAGAATCAGTTGCATTAGTAAGGAAGTCTTTTCTATTCCACTCATTAACCTCATACTTGATTCCAAACTTTCCGTCATCATGCATAATTACAAATGATGTTGTCATTCTTCCTATCTGATCAAAGGCATATTTTCTACCATTGACAGTTGCTATCTGGTCTTTGATAACTGAACCGTTCTTTCTGGTTCTAAACCATGAATACTCTCTAGTATCGTATTCTTCTTGGCTCATCGCCTCATTTGGTACTGTAAATACCCACGCATCACTCTTTTGTGCTCCGTCATTGTCGTCTGAACCATATCTTATTCCTGCATTTGATGCTGTTGCATTACCTTTATAGTTGGTAAGAGCCAGTCCCGGAATCATTGCTCCATTCTCATCAAATGAATAAGTTGCTCCGTTGATTTCTTTTAACTTTGGAGATAATGTATCACCTGCCTTTAACTTCTTACCTTTGTAATCAAAGTAAAGCCAAATCTCAGCATAATCATTATAGTTTCTTTGAGCTAGTTCACTTCTTGCTCCGGTTTCTCCTACATCAGGATATAAGAGCCACTTATCAGTGTACAATGCTCCGTCCTCTCCTGCATAGTAAGTTGCAGTTAAAAACTTGTAGCTATCATCTCCCTCAACTTTTTCTCCTGCCTCATTCAAAAAGCCTGTCTTAAGTTTTCCGTCAGCATCAAATACATACTGCTTTTGGTCAATGGTTTTAGGTGTAACCCTATCTCCCTTGCCCTTAAGTGCTCTTCCATTTGAGCCAAAGTAGTACCAAACTTGATTGTTACTGTCATCATCAAATGAAATCCACTTATCTTTTACCATTTTTCCGGATTCATCAACATAGTAGAGATTATCTCCGTCCTCAACTATTGTAGATGAAAGTGTTTTTTCATCGCTTCCGATATAATAACTATCCTCTCCTGAAGTAACCCATGTGTTTGATGCATAAGTTCCGTCAGCCTTTTGGTACTTCCATGCACCCTCTACTTCTTCCCAGCCTGCAGCATAAGAAGTTCTTGCTACTGCAAACAGAATAAAAGCAGTTAGTACACTTGTTTTTAAAAGCTTGTTTTTGAACATAAACCTTTCCTTTCTTAGTTTTTACATACAACAACTAATTACACTCCTAATTTGTGCTACAACACCCTTTAGCATCATTAGTCAAAACTATTAGAGTATATTAAATAAAGTAATAATATAATGAAAGGTAATAGAAAACTTTGGGCATAAAGATAGAGCAAGAAAACCCTTATTAATAATTTAATAAGACTTTACTTAAACTCTTAATGTAAAATAATCCTTAGAAATTTGCGTTGTTGTAGATTAGTTTACACTCCTATCTCTCTCAATCTTTAAAACTAACTTAATATAAATCTAATAATCTAAACGTGATTATATAATAGTTTCTAATTTTTTTCAAGCTTTATACATTCTTAAATAATCACAAAAAAATAACTCCAAAATGATATTTTATGTACATTTTTATCATTAACGCAACTAAATTGTTGGCAATATTTACACCTTCCCGTCTTTAGAATTTAACACCATATTTTATAATTTAAATCTAAAAATCAGGTTTTACAACCTATTTTGCCTAGTATTTCTCTATATCCACTATATAAGTTTCCTTGACTTCTTTCGGTAATATATACTTTGCAAACTCCTTAAATCTGTCTGCCATATCACTTACATAAAATTCATATTTATTTCCTGTATTGTCTGCATTTCCCTCATTTAATAAATCATTTTCCCTAAGTAAATCCTTTAGCTCTTTTGCAGTTTCTCTTGCAGGGTTTACAAGCTTTACCTCATCTCCCATAATATTTCTAATTGTCTTATATAAAAGTGGGTAATGTGTGCAACCAAGCACTAAAGTATCAATATAACCTCCCTTAAGCTCAGACATATATCTTGAAACAATCTCATCTGTTACACTATCATGTAATAGCCCCTCCTCAACTAATGGGCAAAGAAGAGGGCAGGCTTTTTGAATTATCTGAACTTCCGGATTTATCTCCTTTATAGAATTAGGATAAATGTTTGAAGAAATAGTTCCAAAAGTTCCTATAACTCCAATCTTTCCATTTGAGGTTATTTCACAAGCAGCCTTTGCTCCTGCATGAATAACACCTATTATAGGAATGTCAAACTCTTTTTTAACTGTTTCAAGTGCATTTGCACTTGCAGTATTGCAGGCAATGACTATTGCTTTTACCTTTTTAGTCATTAGAAATCTTATTATTTGCCTTGAATATTTTAAAATTGTTTCTTTTGATTTACTTCCATAAGGAAGTCTTGCAGTATCTCCAAAATAAACAAATTTTTCATTTGGTATCTGCTTTATTATCTCTTTTGCAACGGTAAGCCCTCCCACTCCTGAATCAAATATTCCAATAGGTAACTCTTTCATATAATCCTCTTTCTAAAATCTTATTTCAATATTTTATAAACTTAAATTTATTTATAATAATGCCTAATTATTTATTGTTGAAATGCTTATTCTCTGTAAGGTATAATTAATATGTAACAATTCTAGGCATGTATTAGGTCTAAATAGTTGTATTTAATTATATTCACATAAGGAGCATAAATCAATGAATAATAGTACAAATCTTCAAAAACTTGTAATAAGTGCATTTCTTTTTGCACTAGGGATAGTTCTTCCATTTGTAACAGGTCAAATCCCTAACATAGGTAGTGCATTACTTCCTATGCATCTTCCTGTCCTAATTTGTGGGCTTATTTGTGGGCCTTTCTATGGAGTAATAGTTGGGTTTACATTACCTATATTTAGATCTTTAATATTTGGAATGCCTCCATTATTTCCTGTTGCTATTGCCATGAGCTTTGAGCTTGCCACATATGGTTTAGTTACAGGATATTTATATTATATCTCTAAGTATAAATGTGTGCTTGCAGTATATAAAGCCTTAATCCCTGCTATGGTAATTGGTAGAGTTGTTTGGGGTATTGCAATGCTTGTTTTACTTGGAATAAATGGAAAGGCCTTTACATTTAATACATTTCTTGCAGGTGCATTTGCAAATGCAGTAATTGGTATAATTTTACAGATAATTCTTATTCCTACAATCATGCTTGCACTTGGCAGGGCAAAAATGATACCTTTTGGAGAAAAGAACAAGGACTTGGCAAATGGATAATAAAGCAGGAAACATTTTCCCAAAAATAAATGAAATAAAAACTGCCATAGATAAGCTAATTAGTTCAGATAAAAAAACAATACTAGTTGCAATAGACGGTAAATCAACAGGGGGGAAAACTACTCTCGGAAAATATCTTTCAAAAATATATGATTCAAATTTGTATCACATGGACGACTTTTTTTTACAGGGTTTTCAAAGAACTAAGGAGAGAATGTCTGAAATTGGTGGAAATGTAGACTATGAGAGATTTTTAAAAGAGGTAATAACTCCCATACTAGAATTTAAAGAAGTTTCCTATACTCCATTTGACTGTTCCACATTTACACTTAGATATGATAAAACATTACACTTGCCTCATAAGAGATTAAATATAATAGAGGGGTCGTATAGTCAACACCCATACTTTAATAATCCATATAGTCTAAAAATTTTTATGGATATAGAGGATAACAAGCAGCTAGAAAGGCTTTCTCTAAGGGAAAATGATGACAAGCTGGCAAAGTTTATAGAGTTATGGATACCAAAGGAAAATGCATATTTTAAGAAATATCATATACAAGAAAAGAGTGATATCGTTATTTAACATAAATCACTATTTTATTTTATTTTAAATTTATATTTTTTATATTTCCACTTAAATTCTGACTCAAAATATGTTATATTACAAGTAGCAATTATATGAGAATTAAGGTTCTACTAGTCAACTTTACTAAATCTCATATAGGCTGACGATTTATAAAAAAATATTAAAAGGAGATTTTTATGCAGGAAAATAAGAAAATTAAATGGCAAATGCTGGCGTTAATGGCTTTTTCCACAGTTTGGGGTTTTGGAAATGTACTTAATGGCTTTGTCTACTTCAATGGTGTCCAAGTAATATTTAGCTGGGTACTTATGTTTGTACTTTACTTTGTGCCTTATGCACTTATGGTAGGAGAACTTGGCTCTGCCTTTAAAAATTCAGGTGGTGGTGTAAGTTCTTGGATTCATGAAACTATGGGACCTAAGCTTGCTTACTATGCAGGTTGGACTTATTGGGCATGTCATATAACTTACATTGCAAGTAAGGGTAGTGGTGGTCTTAAAGCTTTAAGCTGGGCAATATTTAGAAATGCTGAAACTTATGACACATTTCCAACTATTTATGTACAGCTTGCAACATTAGCAATCTTTCTTTTGTTCTCATATATTGCAAGCAGAGGTTTAAACCCTCTAAAGAAACTAACTACAATAGCCGGAACAAGTGCTTTTATAATGTCAATATTATATATTATATTGATGTTTGCAGCACCTAAGATTAATCCACATGCAGGATATGTAGACCTTAAGTTTACAAAAGATGCTCTTATACCTAGTTTTAATTTGAAATATTTTACTTCACTTTCAATTCTGGTATTTGCAGTTGGAGGTTGCGAAAAAATCTCCCCTTATGTAAATAAAGTAGAAAATCCTAGTAAAGGCTTTCCTAAAGGAATGATTGCACTTGCTATTATGGTTGTAATATGTGCAGTTCTAGGAACAGTCTCAATGGGTCTTATGTTTGACCCTACAGTTATCAATGGAAGTGAAGAATCATTTAGCTCTTATGTTTCAAACGGTTCTTATTGGGCATTCCAAAAACTAGGTAACTACTATCATATTGGAGATTCACTTTTAGTTATCTATGCCATAACCAACATAATAGGTCAGCTTTCAGTTCTTGTATTAAGTATTGATGCACCTCTTAGAATTTTACTTGATAATGAAGACTCAAGACAGTTTATTCCGTCAGCATTACTTAAGAAAAATAAATATGGTGCTTATGTAAATGGTATCAAATTAGTAGCTGTGCTTTCAGGAAGTATTATCTTAGTTCAATCAGTAGTTCCAGGGGCTGCCGCTGTTTTAAAGCAACTTACAAAGCTTAATTCAGTATGTATGCCACTTCGTTACTTATGGGTGTTTGTAGCATATATTGCACTTAGAAATAAACTTGAAAAATTTAACCCTGAGTATAAATTTGTAAAGAACCAAGCTCTAGCTAAGTTTTTTGGTTGGTGGTGCTTTGGTGTTACATTAATATCTTGTGTACTTGGAATGTATGATCCTGATCCATTTACACTTATGTTAAATGTCATTACTCCGATTGTCTTAACTTTACTTGGAATTATACTCCCTGAAATAGCAAAACGTGAAAGGATGAACAAATGAAATATATAAATGAATTAAAAGAATTCTTAGAAAAAAGTCCTACTGCATTTCATGCTACTGATAATATCTCAACACGCCTTAAAAATGAGGGCTTTACTCAACTCTTTGAGGGAAAACGTTGGGAACTAAATAAAGGTGGCAAATACTTCCTCACAAGAAATAACTCAAGTGTAGTAGCATTTAAAATAGGTAAGGAACTTAATAAATATGGTTTCCAAATCGCTGCATCTCATAGTGATTCTCCTACATTTAAAATAAAGGAAAATGCTCAATTAGAAATAATCAGCTCTAACTATACTCAACTTAATACTGAGGGATATGGTGGCATGCTTTGTGCAACTTGGTTTGATAAACCTCTTTCTATCGCAGGTAGAGTAATAGTTAAAGAGGGAGAGCATTTTAAAACAAAACTAATAAATATTGATAGAGATTTAGTTTTAATTCCAAATATGGCAATCCACATGAATAGAGCTGCAAATGACGGCGTTAAATACAATAAGCAAGTTGATATGCTACCTCTATTTGGTGGCAAGAAAACCACAAAAGATGCTCTACTTAATATAATTGCAGAGGAATTAGGAGTAGGTACAGTTGATATTTATGGTTCAGACCTTTTCTTATATAATAGAATGCCTGCCTCAATTTGGGGTGCAAATAGTGAATTTATTTCATGTGGCAGAATTGACAACCTAGAATGTGCTTTCTCTTCTTTAGAGGGCTTTCTTAAAGGTGGTAATGATTCAAGCATACAAGTTTATGTGTGCTTTGATAATGAAGAAGTAGGCTCAGGTACAAAACAAGGTGCAGGTTCAACTCTTATACTAGATGTATTTGAAAGAATAAATCTAGCTCTTGGAAAAGATGCACAAGATTTAAAATGTGCCTTAGCAAATAGTTTTCTTTTAAGTTGTGATAATGGTCATGCAGTTCACCCAAATCACCCTGAAAAGACAGATGTAAATAACTGCTCATATATGAATGACGGCGTTGTAATTAAATCTCATGCAGGTCAGAAATATACAAGCGACGGACTAAGTATTGCTATCTTTAAAGATATTTGTAAAAAAGCAGGTGTTCCTATACAATACTTTGCAAACCGTTCTGATGAACTTGGAGGTAGCACACTTGGAAATATCTTATTGGCACAAACATCTATGAATGCAATAGATATAGGACTTGCCCAACTCGCAATGCACTCAGCTTATGAAACAGCAGGTGTAGCAGATGTAGAGTATATGGTTAGAGCCTGTGAGGCATTCTTTAATCATTATATCGATGAAGTAGATGACAGAGATTTAGAAGTTGTTTCAAGATAAATAATATTACTATAGATTATTATTCAGAGGCTGTTGAAAAAGTAACTTTTTAGTTAACTTAGAGACAGCCTCATTCCAACTGTTGCAAGCTCATTGTTTATATAAGCTCTTTTCTCCTCTATAAGCTTATCTGTTTGAACAAAAATCTGTATAACTTAAAAATTTATTTATTCTCATATCTTCTCCATTAGAATAAAATTATTGCTTTTTTATTTTAATATTATAATAGTATTGAGTTGGAGTTTATTTTTATGGTAGGTAGATTGTATTAAAATATAAACTTAATCTACTACATTTACTCGTTAATTTTGTATTTTTAAAGAGTATTTGTAAATCAATAAACAATACTATACATGCTTTATTTTTCTAATTATTAATACAATATTCCTCTTAAAAAAGATTGAGGGGCTGTTGCAAAATTATATGAAAATCTACTATAGCAATAGTTCCTTTTTTTATATAAAAATTAAAAAAAACGGACTCCGAAGAATCCGTTCCTTGTGGTATAATAAAGCTATGAACTATAAAATAAAACACCAAAAGAATTATACCAAATTTGGTGAATATTATCAACTAGTTTTACCATTAAGTTTTGAGAAAGTTATACCGGAAGATGATTCTGTCAGACTGCTAAGCCACGAATTG
>CALALP010000069.1 GCA_937925515.1 uncultured Lachnoanaerobaculum sp.
CATAGCATCCGTTATCTTAACAGCGAGTTCTTTATAGCTTTGATGAACTTCATCTGTCATATCAATAGAATCTCCTCCTGTACTTATATTAGAGTTTTCTCGAAGATATGCTATCTCTCCATTTCTTAGAACTGTCTCAAAACTAAAACCTTGCTCTCTTAATTGCAATTTTTCTATCTCACCTAATTCTATTTTTTTTAATGGTGTTTTTTTAGCATCACCTCGAAGAGGGTTTTTATTTTTTATTTCAACCAATTGTATGTTGTCCATCTCCTTTTACATTAGCTGGAACTCTTAAAAGAACTGCATGAGTTTTTCCTTCTATAACAAAAAACCTATACTCGGTTCCTTCTATAAATTCTTCAATTAATATATCTTTATCTTCTTTTAAAGCAAATTTAATAGCGTTAGAATAATCATCCAAAGATGAAGTTCCATGTTTAAAGATAGAAATACCTAACCCAAAATTTGTGCTTTTAGGTTTTATCACTATTGGTTTATTTTTTACATAATTAAATACTTGTACAGCCTCCGCCAAACTTGAAACTTCGTAGCCTCTCGGAACTCTAAAACCTTGCTCACCTAATATTTTTTTGGTAACAACTTTATTTTCCATTATTAATGGAGAAATATAACTATCTTTACTTGTCATGTTTCCATTTTTTACATATTCTACCTTATCTTTGTACTCTATACGAAGAAATTGATCATTCTCATCTATTACTTGAACTTTTAACCCCGTTTTTATCGCATCCTCTATTACAGCTTGTGTAGAAAGTTCCATATTAGCATAGGCATTTAATGAATAATTTTCTTTTAATGCTTCTTTTTTATATTGTTTAGCTAACTCCATACCTACAGTAACACTATTAGTTTTTTGATATCTTTCTATTAGTTGAGCTGCAATAGTTAGCGATGGATTCTTAAGCTCATTCTCTTTTTCTTCAATAAGCTGTTTGTCACATTCTGGTAAATGAAGTTCTTCAACCAATTCTTTCATTTGCTTAAGAATCCACAATCCTTCTTCTAAATATTCTGATTGCGATAATGGATGAGATAATGCTGTTCTTTCACTATATTCATAACCTATCTGTTGAGAATTATTTCTATCAGCTTCTTCTATCCAAACTAAAGTTTTTAAAAATAAATGGATAAATCTTACATCTTTTTCCAAAATACCAAATGGTGCAAAAGGATTCAAGTCAAATAACCTAAACTCAATATATTTAATACCTTTTTCAGGAAATTTCGCTACAGTATCCTCACCTCTGAATCTTACACTAGAGTAAAACTCTTTTTCTGCAATAAGCTTTTTATTATTTACATACCCAGTTAAATCTTCTATATACTTTTCTAAACTATCGTATGAAACAACAATATCCTTTTCATTTACATAGCCATATTGACTAGTTCTTAGACTACGAACAAAGCTAGCTGGTTTACTATTATCTGAAAAATACTTATCCTCTGCTGACGGTGAAGCTCCATATAAATAAACTAATAGCCACTGATAGCGAAGAAATTGTCTTGCTAGCTTCATATAAACACTATTCTTCACTTCAACTAAAGGTATATTAGTTATTTCAGAAATTTTTTTCATAAGTTCATCATCTAATTGAAAATTATAGTGAATTCCTGAGACCATTTGCTTGTATTTGCCATACTTTTCTACAAGATATTCCCTATATCTTATATCCCATTCATTAGCAAATTGTGCTACTTGTATATCTTCTTCTTTCGGCAAAATACTAGGTATACTTAGTGGCCAAATATATTCATCTTCTGGAAGATTTTTTAATACAACCTCATGAATTGCATTCAAAATTCTCACAACATCTTTTTCACTATTTTCTGGTGTTGTAATCAACTCTAGTTGTGATTCTGCAAAATCAGTTTGAATATATGGATGTTCATGTCTATGTCCAAAAACTTTTGGATGAGGAGTTTTCGATATAGTTCCGTCTTTAAGAACTCTTTGTCCCTCTTTTTCCAAACCGATTTTCACTTTAGAAAATAATTCTTCTAAATTATTTTCTTTAATAATTTCTTTTATTTTCATACTATATCACTTTCTATAAATAATCTAATTACTCTTTATATTATCACAAAACTTTCAATTATAATAGAAATTAATCTCTAAGTAAATATTTTCAATTACTCTTACAATAAATCTATGGTTATGATATAATCTAATTACACATTATGAAAGGAGATAGAAATGGCTATTATCATTTCTAATACAATATATGATAAAATTAATTGCTAGCGATATGGATGGAACACTGCTAGATAATGAACATAGAATTTCTCAAGAAAATGTTGACTTAATAAACTACGCTCAAGAAAATAATATTATATTTATAGTCGCTACGGGGCGCGCTTACTATGAGGCTCTTCCTTCATTAAATGAAAAAAATATAGATTGTGATGTCATTAGTTTTAATGGTGGTATAGTTTATGATAAAAATGGTAACCTTATTAGTATAACTCCAATCGTGCTAAAGGATTTATACTACACTACATCTGTACTTAAAAGCTTAGATATAAACTTTCAACTATATACAAAAAATACTATTTATACAAACAGTATAGAGACTGATATTCAAGGTTATGCTGATTTAATTAGAGCTACAGGTCAAACACCTAACATCGAGTATCTACGAAAGGTAGCGGATGAAAAACTAAAAGCAGGCCACGTTACTGAAGTAGATGATATTGAATTATTCTTCAATAAAAAAGATAACCCACCTATTAAAGTTATAGGAATTTCTAACGACTTAGAAAAACTAAAAAAAGCAAAAGAATTATTAGCAGATAATACAAATATAACTGTAACCTCATCTGGGCCAAACAACATAGAAATTATGGATAAAAATGCTACAAAAGGGCATGCTCTTAAACAAATATCTGAGATATACAATATACCACTCGATAATATACTTGCTATAGGCGATAATCTTAACGATGAATCAATGCTTAAACTAGTAAAATATAGCGTTGCCATGGAGAATGCTGTTCCTGAGTTAAAAAAAATATCAAGATATATTACTGATAAACCAAATTTAGAAAGTGGGGTTGCTGATACAGTAACAAAAATTCTACAAGAAGAAAATCCACATCTTCATAAAGATATAAATAAAAAATTAGTTGAAGCAGCTATTGATGCAACTAAGTACGCATACGTTCCTTACTCTAACTTCAAAGTTGGAGCTGCTATCTTAGCTGATAATGGAAAAATATACACAGGTTGTAATATAGAAAATGCTAGTTACTCCCCTACTAACTGCGCTGAGCGTACAGCTATATTTAAAGCAGTAAGTGAAGGTGTGACAAAATTCAAGAAAATAGCAGTAGTAGGTGGCCCAAATGGTAATCTAGAAAATTATTGCCCACCATGTGGAGTATGTCGTCAAGTAATAGCTGAATTCGCTGATAATGACTTCGAACTAATACTAGGTACTGCTAATAATTCATATGAAGTGTATAACTTCTTCGAGGAGGTACTTCCACTTAGCTTTACTGCTAAAGAACTTAATAAATAGAAAAAACCTGAACATAGAATATATGTTCAGGTTTTTACTTTAATCATAATAAAAAAGCCACAAAATTAATTGTAGCTTTTAAGTCAAGATGACCCGTACGGGATTCGAACCCGTGTTACCGCCGTGAAAGGGCGGTGTCTTAACCACTTGACCAACGGACCAGCTAAGTTAAGGCAATAAAAAGAACGGAGAAGGAGGGATTTGAACCCTCGCGCCGGTTTACCCGACCTACACCCTTAGCAGGGGCGCCTCTTCAGCCTCTTGAGTATTTCTCCATATCTTGCTACTTTGCAAGACGCATTTAAGATTATAAATTAACTATATATTTTTGTCAAGCGATTGAAATTAAAAATTTATAGTTTTTTTATAAAACTTACGAGCCTGCATATTAAAATTAATTAAGTAATTATACATAATTGCTATTTTGTATGAACTCTAGTTATATAAATCCGTAGTATTCACAAAGCAAACACAAACATAATATGAAATAACTATATGGATTTGTTGCTATATAGATATTACTATTATTTACAAAAAACGAAATTTACCCCTGTAATATACCTAGTTTTGGGTTTACCTCTCCGACGGCGAGGTAAACCCAAAACAAACTACTTCATTATTCATAAAATTCCTTTGGAAGTACATTAAACTTAAATGACATCAAAATTTCATCTGCATTTTCACGTTTACTAATAGAAACTAATAATTCTCCATTACTCTTTCTTGTAACATTTGAATTCTTAAGTTCAGTATCTATAATTGCATAACATGTATTTGATGCATATGAATTCATTCCTCCAAGTTCATTTATATACATATTATCTTTTATAATATATGCCCTCTCAAGTATAGTTTTAATCCTATCCCTATCTTTTATAGGTGGATTAGCTTGCTTAACATTTCCACTTTGATCTCTACTATAATAGGTGTAAGATTGTATAATCTCTTTTACATCTCGTGGGTCTAGCTCCTTAAGAAAAGCAAAGCCCTCTTTTTCCATTAAAGAAATAGTTTTAGTAAATGACGGATAAATCGGATAATAATTAACATTCATATAAATGTCATGGTCTTTCTTATTTCTATAAGTATCCATACCCATTTTCTTATCTGACTGTCTTAAGTTATCTATATTTTTTACTAAATCTGAACTACAAAATCTAACAAAGCCGATTGGATTTTCTTTCTTTTTGCTTTCAAATGAAAATGCTAAAAGTTCTTCCTGATAAGCCTTTAAAATTTCCTCTGTCTTATCCTTATCAAGGTTAATTGTATTATTATAATCTTCAATCATACCTATATAATTTATTTCAACAATATTTTCTGCATTATCAGCTAAAATAGGATACATTGCATTTTTATATTCAGGGCTATTATATATTTTAGCAAATTCATTTTCTAGTGTATCTACATCTACAGCATACTGTCTAAATACAAGTCTACCACTTTTTAACTTATATCTAATAACAACTCTTTTTTCTGTATCTCCATTACCATAATATTGTCCTGTAAACAAATTACTAGAATTATCAACCTTAGTAGCTTTTGCATTTTCAATTCCATTAAGTGCTATCTTCTTTATAATGTCATAGTCCTTTAAACTCATTTTTGAAGTCAAATAATTTTCATATTCCAACTCTGTATTTAAATCTTTATCTACTTTAGTATGAAATTTATCAAATTCATTTTCCATATAATTAGTAAAGATTGCCATACTTTCTACATTATTTTCCTTTGGTACAAAAGTATCATAACCTGTTAAGTCAAGTACAAATGTCATTACTATGCCAAATGTAATGAGCAAAGCAGCTACTAAATGAATTACATTTGCAAATATCTTCTTAAAATCAGAATTATAAATAATCTCTATCACACAATGACTTACTATAACACCGCATGTTGCCCCAAACATTCCCCAAGCTATATTGTTAACAGCAGATCTTACTACCCAATTTCCTATTAAACCTGATAAAATAACAATTAACATTTTAATAGGTGCTTTAGTTATGTCAAATGCCATAGCCCTACCTGCATACTCCGACTTTCTTATTTTATGTAATAACATACAAATAAGAAACATTATAATACTTATCACTAGACATATAATTAACTTAACTACAATATTTTCATTATTATGTGAAAATGAATAAAATAAAGGCGAACTGTATTCTGCGGCTTTTTGATTTAATTCATCTATTGATTGGTAAGTCTTGTAATATCCACCCATATACCCCTCTCTTACATAAATTGCAACAGGGAAATACAAGTAGAAAAATAATATTCCAAATATACTTATGATTACATTTGAAGTAAGCATAACGCCTAAAATTGCAAAAGAGTATAATAAACTAAACGTGCATATTCTATATATTATAGCTTTAAATGCCAAAAGTAAAATCAATTTATTTGAAAGATTAAGTGCCGCCATTAGAGCTGCAATAATACTAAATATAACATATGGTACTAAAACAATAAGTAAACCGTCTACTACTATAACTGAATATAGAAATTCTCTTTTTACAGGAATAGAATGATAAAAATCTGTTTTCTTCTTACTGTAAAGGTATGAAAACCCTGAAATTGCAATAATTATTGCTAAGGCAAAAATTATTATAGAAATAAGCCCATTATCTATTGATAAGTATCCAGTTATGTCATCAATATATCTAGTTCTTCTATAAAGGTCATCTGCACTTTCATAATAGTAACTTAATGCTAAACCCATTCCTATTGGAAGTGCTAAAAAGAACACAAGACAGGATATTGCAAAACTCCATAATCTCCTCTTAAAATCTTCTTTTAAAAGTCTAAAAAACAAGTTTCTTGATGTCATATCCCTTTACCTCCGTTTCACTAATAAAGATTTCCTCAAGAGAAAGTGGAATAATCTCAAAAAAATCAAGATTATATTCTTTTAATTTTTGTTCAACTTCTTCTTTTTCGCCTCTAACTATCAGTGTATATACACTTCCAAGTTTTCTTGAATGTAAAATATCTATATTTTTTATATCTTCTAAACTTATATGCTCCGGAAATATAAGTTGAATTTTATGAATACTTAATTTCATATCATCAATATCCTTTGAAAAAAGTATTCCTCCCTTATGTAAAAGTCCTACATGGTCGCATATATCCTCTAATTCCCTAAGATTATGTGAGGCAATTATAGGAGTTAAACCTCTGTCTTCAATACATTCTGCAAGTAAACTTTTTACAGCCTGTCTTACAACAGGGTCAAGTCCGTCAAATGTTTCATCACAGTACAGATATTTTGTTCCTGAACTTAATCCAAGTATAATTGAGAGTTGCTTTTTCATTCCTTTTGAAAATGTATTCACTTTTCTATCTCTTGGCAGTTCAAAACCTTTTATAAGCTTATCAAACATAGCTCTATCAGAATTTCTATAAACTTCTTTATAAAATGTCATCATATCATCTGCATTTACATTAGGAAAATAATATTGATCATCAGATATATAAAATATATTTTCCTTTACTCTACTATTTTCAAATACTTCTTCATTGTCTACTATAATACTTCCCTCATCAGGCTTTAGTATTCCACAGGCAAGCTTTAAAAATGTACTTTTTCCTGCACCATTTGTTCCAATTAGTCCAAACACTTGCCCCTCTTTAATATTTGCATCAATATGGTCGATTGCAGTAACATTATTAAAATGTTTGGTTAAACCTTTTACTTCAATCATTTTCCCCCTCCTCTCAAGCATTGTCCGAATAGAGATGTTTTACTTCCTCTATAAACTTATCATAATTAATACCTACTTTTTTTGCTCTAAAAACTATTTCTTTTAAATCATCAAAAACATTTTTTTTCTTAGTTTCTCTTATAGCCTCTATATCTGCAACAAAGCTGCCTATTCCCTTTACTGAATATATATAGCCTCTTCTTTCAAGCTCTAAATAAGCTTTTTGAATGGTATTTGGGTTTATAGAAAGCTCCATTGCCATACTTCTTACAGACGGCAGTTTGTCATCTGTATTTAATCCACCTATTACCATCAAATCGGACAACTTATCCACAATCTGCTCGTAAATAGGTCTTTTATCCCTATTATCAATAACAAACATTTCTTTCTCCTTTACTGCTTAATACTTTCACGTTCTGTATATTTAAATTTAAGAGTAATAACTGTACTATGTTTAATGATACACTTATAGTATAGTTATTTATTAGTTAGGTGTCAACAGTGAAATATTTTTATTTGATTTATTTTAATGGAATTTAAATAAGATATTTTTTAAGTGGATTTTAAGAATTTATATATAAAGTGGGGCTGTCCTCGCCGACGGCGAGGACAGCCCACAAAAAACGTTTATACCTGCTCACTACTTGCAGACAGCATAAGTGTTGGTGTTACATGGGATTTTATATACTCATTGATAATATCATGCACCTTTGCTGCAATCTCATTTGACTTTAAATTCTTATAGTCCTCATAGTAAAGAGGTTTGAAAAAATGCACTTTTACATTTACTTTCTTTATCTCCGGAGTATTAAACGGAATAAAACTGTCAATAAGTGCCACAGGCACTATTGGGGCTTTGGCATTTATAGCTGTCTTAAATGTCCCACCTTTCATTGGCAGCATCTCATTACTACTTCTTGAAGTTGTTCCCTCCGGAAAAATCAGAAAATTATCTCCATTTTTTACTCGCTCGGTTACATTTTTAATAACTTCATAGGCAGACTTCATATCACTTCTATCTATGGCAATTCCTCCAACCAAATCTATAACCTGCTTTACCAACATATAGTTAGCAGCCTCTTTTTTTATAACTATTCCAAACATTCTAGGGTGTGCCTCAACTAAAGCAAGTGCATCATAATATCCTTGATGATTAGGAAATAAGAGGTATCCGTCCTCTTTAGGTAAGTTTTCTACTCCACTTACTAAAACCTTTACATTTCCCCTTTTATTGATAGTTTTTACCATATTTTGCAGATATTCATATTTTTCTTCTTTGCTTAGATTTTTATTTTTTGCCATGGCGGCAAGTGTATTAATCCAAATAGGTCCACTTATCAAATTTTTAAATATTAAAAATGCTAGTCTTGCCTTATTAAACATTTCTTTCACCTTTTCTAACTATTTCTCTTACAAATTTTACTCACAAATTAGTATTTATACTAAGTAAGACGTGGACTCCTCGCCGTAGGCGAGGAGTCCACGTCTTAAGATAAATCTAAGTAAAATTCAATAATTCTAATTTCTAAATATGACAATCAAGTAGTAAATTTCCCTTAATCAGTTATTAATGATATTATACCAAATTAGTCGGCATTTTCCTCTATACTTTCATTCTCTGTTTCTTCAGATTTATCACTTTCTCTGACCTTGGCAATGCTTGCTACCTTAACATCTTCTCTATCAATATTCATAAGTTTAACTCCTGAAGTATGTCTACCTTGAACAGATATTTTATCTACCTCTATTCTGATAATCATTCCGTCACTTGCTATAAGAAGTAACTCTCTGCCGTCATCAACTAGTTTAGCACCTACAAGCTCGCCTGTTTTCTCTGTTATCTTATGACAAGTGATTCCTTTTCCACCTCTATGTTGATTTGAAAAGCTATTTATATCACTTCGTTTTCCAAGACCATTCTCTGTTACAGTAAGAAGATACTGTCCTTGCTTTACAGTTTGTACTCCAATGATACTATCATTACCTAAGCCCCTCATTCCTCTTACACCCATAGAATTTCGACCAAATACTCTTATTTCACTTTCTACGAATCTAATAAGTTTACCTGCACTTGAAACCATGATTATATCATCATTTCCATTGGTAGGTTTTACCTCGATAAGTTCATCATTTTCATTAAGTTTTATAGCTGTAAGCCCACTTTTTCTTATATTGTCAAATGCTGTGATTTCAACTCTCTTTACAAGTCCTGCCTTGGTAGCCATAAATAAATATTTATTATCTATCTTTTCAATAGGTATTATAGCTGTTACTTTTTCTTCAGGCTGTAACTCAAGTAAATTCACTATTGCAGTACCTCTGGCAGTTCTACTTGCCTCAGGGATTCTATATGCCTTAATCTTATAGACTCTACCTTTATTTGTGAAAAAGCTTATTTCCTTATGTGTGGTAGTCATTACAATATCTTCTATAAAATCATCTTCGATAGTCTGCATTCCCTTAATTCCCTTGCCACCCCTATTTTGGGCTTTAAAGTTATCAGGACTCATTCTCTTTATATAACCAAGTTTTGTCATAGCAATGACTACATCTTCATTATCAATTAAATCTTCAATGCCTATGTCAGAATCTATTTCAAAACCTGTTTTTCTCTCATCGCCGTATTTTTGTGCTAAAATACTGATTTCTTCTTTTATCACTTCAAGCAATTTCTTTTCATCTGCAAGTATGGAACGAAAGAACCCAATTTTTTTTGTAAGCTCCTCGTATTCAGCCTCAAGTCTGCCTCTTTCAAGACCTGTTAAAGCCCTTAATCTCATATCAACTATGGCTTGAGCTTGTAAGTCATTTAGTGCAAATGTTTTCATTAACTCTTCTTTGGCAATGTTTACATTTTTACTTGCTCTTATAATTCTTATAACTTCGTCAATGTTATCAAGTGCAATAAAAAGACCCTCTAAAATATTTGCTCTTGCAAGTGCTTTTTCAAGGTCATATTTTGTTCTCCTTGTAACAACTTCTTCTTGATGAGAAAGGTAGTAGAGAAGTATTTCTTTTAGATTTAAAACCTTTGGAACATTTCCCACTAAGGAAAGCATTATCGCACCAAAAGTATCTTGTAATTGAGTATGTTTATAAAGTTGATTTAATAAAACATTAGCATTAACATCTTTCCTAAGTTCTATTACAATTCTCATTCCCTCTCTATCAGATTCATCTCTTAAGTCTGTAATGCCGTCAACTTTTTTGTCCTTTACAAGCTCAGCAATCTTTTCAATTAATCTTGCTTTATTTACAAGATATGGCAACTCAGTAACTATTATTCTAGGTTTGCCGTTTGGTAATGTTTCAATCTCTGTAACTGCCCTTACCTTTATCTTGCCTCTACCTGTTCTGTAAGCACTTTCAATCCCTGCCCTACCTAATATATTTGCACCTGTTGGAAAATCAGGGCCTTTTACAATCTCTATAAGTTCATCAATGGTTGTTTCTTTTTCTTCGATTTTGTTGTCAATAAGTCTTATAACTGCATTTACAACTTCTCTTAGATTATGTGGGGGAATGTTTGATGCCATACCGACAGCAATTCCGGTAGTTCCATTTACCAATAAATTTGGAAATCTTGAGGGAAGTACAGCAGGTTCTTTTTCTGTTTCATCGAAATTAGGTACAAAATCAACTGTATTTTTTCCAATGTCTGCAAGCATTTCCATTGCAATTTTGCTAAGTCTTGCCTCAGTATAACGCATTGCCGCAGCTCCGTCGCCATCAACCGAGCCGAAATTTCCATGTCCGTCAACTAAAGTATATCTTGTATACCAAGGCTGTGCCATGTTTACCAATGCACCATATATAGAAGTATCTCCATGTGGATGATATTTACCCATTGTATCACCGACAATACGAGCTGATTTTCTATGAGGTTTATCAGGTGTATTATTTAATTCTATCATAGAAAAAAGTATACGCCTTTGAACAGGTTTTAGACCGTCCCTTATATCCGGCAATGCCCTTGCTGCAATTACACTCATTGCATAATCTATATAAGATTTTTCCATAGTCTTTTTTAAGTCTACTTCTTTTACCTTATCAGAAACATTCGGTTCCATTTATTTACCTCCAAATCTAAATATCCAAATTTACTACATATTTGGCATTAGTTTCTATAAATTCTCGTCTTGGTTCTACTTCATCTCCCATTAAAGTTGTAAATGTAACATCTACATCAGAACTGTTTTCTTCATCAATCATAACTTTTAAGAGTATTCTTCTTTCAGGATCCATGGTAGTTTCCCAAAGCTGATCGGCGTCCATTTCTCCAAGTCCCTTATATCTTTGAATCTTATTTGAGTTATCTCTACCAACTTCATTGAGTATACTATTTAATTCCTCATCGCTATATGCGTACCAGACTTTTCTTTCTTTTTCAAGTTTATAAAGTGGTGGTTGTGCCAAATATACATGCCCATTTTTTATAAGTTCAGGCATAAATCTATATATAAATGTAAGCATGAGTGTGTCAATATGTGCACCGTCTACGTCGGCATCAGTCATAATTATTATTTTATTATACCTAAGTTTACTTAAGTCAAAATCAGTATGTATTCCTGTGCCGAATGCTGTAATCATAGACTTTATTTCGGCATTTCCATAGACCTTATCAAGTCTTGCTTTTTCAACATTAAGTATCTTTCCTCTAAGTGGCAAAATTGCCTGAGTATCTCTTTTTCGTGCAGATTTTGCAGAACCACCTGCCGAATCTCCCTCGACTATAAATATTTCACACTCAAGAGGATTTTTACTTGAACAATCTGCAAGTTTTCCGGGAAGTGTCATGCTGTCAAGTGCAGATTTTCTTCTTGTAATATCTCTTGCCTTTCTGGCAGCGGCCCTTGCTCTTTGTGCCATAACTGCTTTTTCAACTATTTTTTTTGCAACATTTGGATTTTGCTCTAAAAAGTAAGTAAGTTGCTCGCCAAATACTACACTTACAGCTGTCAAAGCCTCTGAATTACCAAGTTTTTGTTTAGTTTGCCCCTCAAATTGTGGATTTATAACTTTAACTGAAACAATGGCAGTCAGCCCCTCTCTGATATCATCTCCTGAAAGGTTGTCCTCATTATCCTTTAGAATTTTATTTTTTCTAGCATAATCATTTATAGTTTTTGTCAGACCATTTTTAAAACCTGTAAGATGTGTACCACCGTCAGGGGTATTTATATTATTTACAAATGTATATGTACTGTCTACATAGCTTTCATTGTGCTGTATTGCAATTTCTACTGTAACACCTAAATGCCTACCTTCACAATAAATTATTTCGTCATATATTGGAGCTTTAGACTTATTAAGGTATTTTACAAACTCCCTAATTCCTCCCTCATAGCAAAACTCATCTTTTCTTTTTTCTTCTCTTTCATCATTTAGTGTGATTTTAAGAGATTTAGTTAAAAATGCTGTTTCTCTAAGTCTTTTTCTAAGTATATCATAGTCAAAGATAGTTTCTTCAAAAATGTCATCATCAGGAGTAAATAAGACCTCTGTACCATGTTCATCTTCACTACACTCTCCGATAACTTTTAGAGGACTTATTACATTTCCCCTTTCAAAAATCATCTGATAGATTTTTTTATTTTTAAAAACTTTTGCCTCAAGTTTTTTAGAAAGTGCATTTACAACTGATGCACCTACGCCATGTAAACCTCCTGACACCTTATATCCTGAATTACCGAATTTGCCTCCTGCATGTAAGATTGTAAAAACTACCTCAAGTGCAGACTTGCCTGCTTTTTGTTGTACATCTACAGGAATACCTCTACCATTATCCCTAACTCTAATTGAATTATCTTCATTTATCATAACATTTATTTCAGAACAAACCCCTGCTAAAGCCTCGTCCACAGAGTTATCCACAATTTCATACACTAAATGATGTAATCCCTTTGAGGAAATTGAGCCAATATACATTCCGGGTCTTTTTCTTACTGCCTCAAGACCCTCAAGTATCTGAATTTGAGAGGCATCATACTCCTGTTCTTCATTTTCTAAATCTTCGTTATTTCCAAAACCCATATCGTTCTCCTCTATTTTTAATTCTTTGCTAATTCTTGTGTTACAAAACCATTTTCAACTTTAAAAACTTTATCGAGTGGAAGATTTATATTTTTAAAATCTTTAAGTCCTGTACCTGTTATAATTGTTTGTATATGCTGTATTGACTTTAAAAGATGAGTCTGTCTATTAAAATCAAGTTCGGATAAAACATCATCTAGTAAAAGTATAGGATAATCTTTTATAATGTTTTTAACAAGTTCTATCTCTGCTAACTTTAGGGATAATGCCGCCGTTCTTTGTTGACCCTGCGAGCCGTATCTTTTTAAATCAATACTTATCTTACTTTTATTATTTTTAACTATAAAACCTAAATCATCTCTATGAGGTCCGACTTGTGTAAACTTCTGCTTTAAATCAGAGTTTAAAGACTTTGAAACCATTTCTTCATAGTCCTTTATCTCAACATTTTTCTCATAAACAAGAGTAAGCTCTTCTTTACCCCCTGAAATTGAATTATGTACTGAGGCAAGTATTAGATTTAGGTCTTTAACAAACTGCTCACGGTATTTTATGATTTCTTTGCCATACTTAATAAGCTGTAAATCCCAAACTTCCAAAGTTTTACTCCAATCAGGTTTAGACGATAATTCCTTTAACAGTTTATTTCTTTGAAGTAAAACCTTATTGTATGAAATCAATGAGTTTACATACAATTTATTTAGCTGACAAAGCTCTAAATCTATAAATCTTCTCCTTTCAGCAGGGCCATTTTTTATAATTCCTAAATCCTCTGGAGAAAAAAATATAACATTTACCAAACCGAAAAGTTCACTAATCTTTTTTACAGGTATACCATTTACAGCTATTCCCTTAGATTTATTTTTTTTGATGTGTATATCAAGCCTATTTGAAGTAGATTTTTTGACATTCATCTTAATATGCGATTCATCATTGCCAAATAAAATCAGTTCCCTATCTTTTCCTCCACGATGAGATTTTGCAGTAGCACATAAATATATCGCCTCAAGTATATTGGTCTTTCCCTGTGCATTATCTCCGTAAAGAAGATTGACCTTATCACATAAATCTAATTTTAAATGTTCATAGTTTCTAAAATTACTAAGCTCCAATGATTCTATAATCATGATTTTTGTATGTAATTATATCTCCATTTCTAAGTTTCTTACCTCTTTGAAATTCGACCTCTGAATTTAACTTTACTTCTCCATTTTTTATAGCATATTTTGCATCAGATCCCATAGAAAACTCACCTGTAAGCTTAAGTGCCTGCTCTAATTTTATAAATTCATCTTTTATTTTTAATTCTTCCATTCCCTCTCCATTTTACACAAAAATAGCCTTATTGACACATTTTATACATTTAGTTTTTTAATGTATATTATTAATATTTAATTAAAAGTGTTATAAGTCGATTATCCACAAAAAAAATTTGAGTTTGTGGATAACTTATTCATCTACAAAGTTTACAGGTAATACAATATACTCATAATTTTCTTCTGCGTCTTTTATAAAGCAAGGTGATTTTGAGTTGCTTAGATATATATTTAAATATTCGTCTTCAATCACTTTTATAGCGTCCATAAGAAATCTTGGGTTAAATGCTATCTTTATATCCTTACCTGTTTTGATACATTCAAGGTCTACATCAAAAGCACCATATAAACTTTTTGCACTTAAATGCATAATTGCGTCTTTAATATCCACAATTATCGGCTTATGGTCGCTTTCTCTGATTAAAATTGTGGATGAATCAAGTGCATTTAAAAGCTTTAGTCTATTTATATAAACTTTAGTTTCATAGTCGGAAGAAAGCATGTCATCAAGCTTAAAAAATTCTCCGTCTATGATTCTTGAAGTAACTATTGTTTCTCCAAACTCAAATAACACATGATTTGTGCCAAAATAAATTGTAATCTCTTTTTCACTATCACCTGCAATAATTCGTGAAATCTCATTTAAACTCTTTGCAGGAAGTATAACCGTTGCAGGATTATAGTTGTCCTTTAGCAAAATATTTCTAATTGCAATTCTATAACCGTCAAGAGCAGTAAGCTTTAATATATTCTCTTTAACATTTAAACATTCTCCACATAAAATTTTATTTGAGTCATTTATTGCAGCTGAAAATATAGTCTGCCTTATGGTATCTTTTAAAGTCAACTGACTTAATTTTATATAATTAGTTTTTTCTATTTGTGGCAAATAACTATATTCTTCTCCGTCTAACCCCGGGATATTATACTTGACTTTTCCACAACTTATAGTTGTCATAAGTGATTCATCCACACTTATACAGATTTTATCATTGTCTACTTCAAGTTTACGGATAATATCTATTATGATTTTAGAGTCAAGAGCTATTTTGCCTTTTTCTACTATTTCTCCCTTAACAACTGTTTCAATGCCTATTTCCATAGAGTCATTTCCGATAAGTCTAATGTTATCTTCACTTGCATCAAAAAGAATACATTCTTGAATTGGGTTGGTAGTTCTTGTAGAAATAGCTTTTGAGGCAATGTTAAGTGAATTTAATAATGTGTCTTTTTCAAAGTATAACTTCATAACGATTTCCTTTCGCTTTCGCATGTATATATTTATTAGATAAGTTTAGTAGTAGTAGTAGGGGCTGTGGATATGTGGATAAGTACCCCTAAGTGGCTTATTAAGCTCGTTTCGGCATTTAATAACTATGTGGATAACTTTGGATAAATTGTGGTTAATGTGGATAAATCTTCTTTTTAATAACTTCTATGGTATGACTTAGCTCACTACTTTTAGTAGAATCATCTGCAATTTTTCTACTTCCATGCATTACTGTAGTATGATCTCTTCCTCCAAGTTCTTTTCCTATTTGAATTAGAGAGGCATCTGTCATGCTTTGACATAGATACATAGCTATTTGCCTTGGATAAGCTATATCCTTGGTTCTTTTTTGCCCTATCAGGTCATTTTCAGATAACCCATAATGCTCTGCAACCATTTTTATTATAAATTCAGGTGTTATTTTAAGAGGAGAATTTGGGGCAATCATATCCCTAAGTGCAGTTTGTGCAACATCAAGGTTTACCTCACTATTTGTGATTTTAGCAGTTGCTACAACCCTTGTTAATGCTCCCTCCAACTCTCTGATATTACTTTTTACATTAGTTGCAATATATTGTAAGACTGAATTATCAATATTATAGCCGTCTTTTTCCTCTTTTTTTCTTAGTATTGCCATTCTTGTTTCATAATCAGGGGATTGTATATCTACCTGAAGTCCACATTCAAACCTGGATCTAAGCCTTTCTTCCAGAGTTTCAAATTCTTTTGGTGGTTTATCCGAGGTTATAATGATTTGCTTTTTACTTTCATATAAAGAGTTAAATGTATGGAAAAACTCCTCCTGTGTGCTTTCCTTACCTATGATAAATTGAATGTCATCTATTAAAAGGGCGTCAATGGTGCGATATTTATTTCTAAAATCAAGTGCTGAGGTACTGTTTCTATTTCTAATTGTTTCTATAAGTTCATTTGTAAATGACTCACTTGTTACATATAATACCTTAGCGTCTTTATCTTGTTTTATCATAAAGTTACCGACTGCCTGCATAAGATGAGTTTTTCCAAGCCCAACGCCACCATATATAAATAGTGGATTATAGATAAGTCCCGGAGTTTCAGCTACTGCAACAGCGGCGGCATGAGCTAGATTATTATTTTTTCCGACAACAAAATCATCAAAGGTATATTTTGAATTTAGATGTGCCTTTATTATTCTTTCTTCATTATCTGTATTTAGGATTGGTTCATTTCTACTTGAAACATTCCTTGTAACATTTTTATTTTCTTCTTCAAAGATTACATTACAACTTATACCTGTTATTTCAGCTATTGCCACATTAAAGAGAGGAGAGTACTTATTTGTAACATATTTTACAAATTGTGCCTCAGGAACAATAAGATGTAGCCTAAGTTCATCAGAATCTCCTCTGTCAAAGTATTCAGGTTTTATAGGAAGAATCCAAGTAGTAAAAGAAACTTCTGTTAAATCAAATTCATTTTTTAAATAATTAATTATTTCATTCCATTTCTCTTTTATGGTTTCAATCATAATTTTCTCCCTAAGCTTTTTAGACATTATAACAAATTTTAAACTTCATATCAATTAGTTATATCTTAATGAGAATAGCAGATTGTGGATAAATATGTGGATAAGTATGTGAAAAGTATGTTGATTAAATGTGGATAAAAAAATTTGAAAAATCACTATCCACAGTATCAACATTTAAGCCTAAAAATGCCTTTGTGGATAATGTGGATAATAAAAGCTAATATAATAGAGCCTTAGAAAGAAGTATATCCCATGAAAAAATATATTATCCACAAGTTATCCACAGCTTTGTTGATAAGTTTTGTGGATAACTTGGGTGTGGATAAGCTAGGTATGAGTATAATTTAAAACTTGTGATTTGTGGAAAAATATTTTTTTTAGTGTTATAATATATCAAATGTTATATGCAGGAGGTTTTAATGAGAGAAGATAGTCAACAAAGAATTAAAAAATTGGTTTTAATGGGAGTCTTTATGGCAATTATGATTATTCAAACCGTCGTACCATTTATAGGTTTTATTGATTTTTTGCCTGTAAGAGTAACTCTTATGCACATCACAGTTATTATTGGTGCAATCATACTTGGAACTGAATATGGAGCAATGCTTGGCATTTTTTTTGGATTTGTAAGTTTAATTAAAAATACTTTGACTCCAAATGCTACATCATTTTGCTTTAGCCCCTTTGTTCCTATTGGAGAATATTATGGAGGAATAAAAAGTGTTATAGTCTGCTTTGTTCCAAGAGTTTTAGTAGGAGTGGTTTCAAGTTTGGTATATAAAATGTTTGTAAGCCTAGGAAAGAATAAACTTGGAATTGTTGTATCAGCTGTTTTAGGTTCACTAACTAATACAATTTTTGTAATGGGCTTTATATTTATATTTTTCTTTAAGGAATTTAGCAGTGTTTTTGCAAGTGCCAGAAATATAGCCCTTGAAAATGTTTCAAAAGCAATTATTGCACTTATAGGTACACAGGGAATTTTGGAGGCAATAGCAAGTATTATAATAACTTATGCTGTTGTTATGGCACTTAAAAAAGCTTGACTTCGTGGTATTAATTAAATATAATATATTGGAATATCTATGGGAAGAAAAATCTATACTATTTAATAAGGATTAAGGGAGGTGCATAATATGAAGATGACTTTTCAACCAAAGAACAGACAAAGATCAAAAGTTCATGGTTTCAGAGCTAGAATGAGTACACCGGGTGGAAGAAATGTTTTAGCAGCTAGAAGGGCTAAAGGAAGACATAAATTATCAGCATAATCAGTTTAGATAAACGCTATACTAAAAGATTTGCAAAGCTTAAGGGATAGTTTAGCAACTATCCCTTAAGTTTATATTTAGAGAAATGGAGGTTGGATATGAAAAAATTCCCTTCCATTAAGTCCAATAATGACTTTCAGATTTGCTATAAAAATGGAAAGTCGTATGCAAATAGATTATTAATTATGTATGTTTATGCTAATGGTAAGTCAGAAAACAGAATAGGAATATCTGTTTCAAAAAAAATAGGCAATAGTGTTGTAAGACATAGAGTTACAAGATTAATAAGAGAAATTTTTAGATTGAATAACGAAAGAATACTAAAAGGTTATGATTTAGTTGTAGTTGTAAGAAAAAGTGCCGATGAACTAAATTATAAAAATATAGAAAGTGCATTTTTTCATCTTTGTAAACTTCACAAAATCATATAAAAATCTAAACTATAAGAAAGCCATGATAAAGAAAAATTTAATATTTTTAATTAGATTATATCAGAAATACTTATCTCCACTTAAGTGGAGGACACATTGCATTTATACACCAACTTGTTCTCAATATGCTATTGAGGCACTTAAAAAGCATGGAGTAGTAAAGGGAATGTTTTTATCAATTTGGAGGATTTTAAGGTGTAATCCATTTGCAAAAGGAGGGTATGACCCTGTTCCTTAAAGCATAAGTTAAACTTAAGTGAAGTTCAACTAAGACTTAAAAAGTCTTAAACATATCTTGTGCATTATTGTACTTGAGAATTAGGAGGATAATTTTTTGGATTTTATAGTTTTAACTAAGTCAACTACTCCAATAATTGGTTGGGTAGCAGAGCTTTTAGGCTTGATAATGGACTTAATATTCAGAGCTACAAGTACCATTGGTATTATGAATATAGGACTTTGCATTATACTATTTACAATAATAATAAACTTAATATTATTACCACTTACAATTAAGCAACAAAGATCAAGTAAGATTATGGCAGTAATGCAGCCTGAGATACAGGCTATACAAAAAAAGTACAAAGGCAAAGACGATAGAGAGTCGATGACAAAGCAACAGGCAGAAATAAGTGCAGTATATCAAAAATATGGTACAAGTGCTACCGGAGGTTGTGTTCAGCTTTTATTACAGATGCCTATACTATTTGGTCTATATCAGGTTATTTATAGAATACCTGCATATGTTCCGGGAGTAAAAAGTATTTTTCAAAACATTACAGATGTATTAATGGCACAACCTAATTATATTAATAGTATTTCAGAACTTGCAACTACTTATAGACTTCCTATTGATAAGGTTGACTATACAATGGCTGACAAGGTTATTGATTTACTATATAAGTTTACACCTACTAATTGGGACACACTTAAAAATACTGTCCCTGCAATGTCAGATGTACTTTCAAAAAATGTTCCTATTATTGAAAGTATGAATTACTTTTTTGGAATTAACCTTTCAACCAATCCTTGGCAGGGCTTAACACCTAATCCTGCTTGGATAATACCAATACTTGCAGGTGTTACACAGTGGTATTCAACAAAGATTATGTCTGATGCACAGCAAACAACTACAAGTGGAGATGAGAACTCTATGGCACAGCAGATGAAAGCCATGAATACTACAATGCCTTTGATGTCCTTAGTTTTTTGTTTCACACTTCCGTCCGGTATTGGTATATATTGGATAGCCTCAGCAGTATGTAGGATTATACAACAGTTTTTTATAAATAAACATTTAGAAAAGATAGATATTGATGTCTTGATTCAGGAAAACTTAGATAAAGCTAATTTAAAGCGTGAAAAGAAAGGTTTACCTCCTCAAACTATAAATAAGTATGCACTTGAAAATGCAAAACATGAAAAAGATAAGCAAGCACTTGAAGAGGCAAACTTAGAAAAGAAGAGAGAACGAACTGCAAAACACATAGAAGATTCTACTGCATATTATAATAAAAATGCAAAGCCGGGCTCTATTGCAGCCAAGGCAAATATGGTAGCTATGTATGATGAAAAGATGCGTTCTAAGAAGAATAAAGGAAAAGAAGATAGCAAATAAGGGGGTCCTTATGGATAAGGTAAGAGTTTCAGCAAAGACTTATGACGAGGCTGTAACTAAGGCTCTCATAGATCTTGGTACAACTGCTGATAATACTAAGATTAATATTATAGAAAGTGGCACTAAGGGCTTTTTTGGACTTGGTGCAAAGCCTTTTACTATAGAAGTAGAAATTATTAAAAAAAGTAGTGATTTTGAGGATATTAAAAAAGATAGTATACTTAACTCAGAGCATATAAAGAGAGAATTTGATAAGGTAGCAAGTACCATTTCTTTAAAAGAAAATTCAGTTTCTCAAGCTAGGGAAGTTAGAAGAGATGAAATAAGACAAAGAAATGAAAGAAAGTTTGAAAGCTCTACTAATAGAAATGCTGATAGAAGTTTCAACAGAAATGCTGACAGATTCGCTAATCAAGATAAAGAACAAAATGTATTTAAAAAATCAGATTTCTCAAATTTGACATCAGTAAATAAAGAGAATATTCCTGCAAAACAAGTTAATTATTCTGAAAATGAGATAAATGAAATTAAGAATAATGCAGGTAAGTTTTTAAGTGATATATTTAGAACAATGGACTTAGATATTAGTTTTGAATATATATTTAATTCAGAGTATAATGAATTAAGTGTACTTATGCTTAGTGAAGAAGATATGGGAATTTTAATAGGTAAGAGAGGTCAAACCTTAGATGCAATTCAATATCTTTTAAGCCTTGTAATCAATAAAAACAGCAGAGAATATATTAGAGTTAAGCTAGATGCTGAAAATTACAGATCAAAGAGAAAAGAAAAACTTGAATCACTTGCAAGAAGTATTGCACAAAAGGTAAAAAGGACAAGACGACCTGTTTCTTTAGAGCCTATGAACCCTTATGAGAGAAGAATTATTCACTCAGCATTACAAGCAGATAATGCAGTTACTACAAGAAGTGAGGGAGATGAACCTTTTAGGCATGTTACAGTTATACTAAAGAATAATTATCAAAGAAATAGAAATAATAGAAGACCTAGATATAGAAAGAATTTCCAAGATAGTTTAAGTAGTAGAAGTATTGAAAATTAAATAATTGATGCCTTGTGAAAGAGGGCTGTTGATGTTAAACATTAATGGCTCTCTTTTTATTTAAGTCTAATATTTTATAGGAGAGAATATGAGAAGAAATGATACTATTGCTGCGATATCCACAGCATTAGGCGAGAGTGGAATAGGTATTGTGAGGATAAGTGGAGAGTTTGCCATTGAAATTGTGGATAAGATATATAAGGGCAAAGAAAAGCTAATAAATTTAAAAACACATACAATTAATTATGGTCATATAGTTTATAATGATGAAATTATAGATGAAGTACTTGTAATGTTAATGAAAGCACCTCATACATTTACAGGAGAAGATACTGTCGAGATAAATTGCCATGGTGGAAGTCTTGTAGTACAAAGAGTTTTAGAAATAGTTATAAAGTCAGGGGCATATATTGCAGAACCGGGAGAATTTACAAAAAGAGCATTTTTAAATGGTAAGATAGATTTAAGTCAGGCAGAGGCAGTTATAGATGTAATTGAGGCTAAAAATAAATATGCATTACAAGCAGGCATTTCACAACTAAAAGGAAAACTAAAAGAAGAAATATCTTTTATTGCCTCAGAAATTTTAACTCAAATAGCATTTATAGAGGCTGCACTTGATGACCCTGAACATTATAGTTTAATAGGCTATCCATTAGAACTTAGAGATAAAATTTTGATTATTTTAACAAGACTTGAAAAGCTAATTAAAAGTTGTGAAGAGGGGCAAGTTATAAAAGAGGGAATTGATACAGTTATACTTGGTAGACCAAATGTAGGAAAGTCATCATTACTCAATTTACTTTTAGGAAAAGAAAGAGCCATAGTTACAGATATAGCAGGCACTACAAGAGATATGATTACAGAGCATATAAAAATGTCAGGAATAAGCCTAAATCTAACTGATACGGCAGGAATAAGACAGAGTGATGACTTGGTTGAAAGTATTGGTGTAGATATGGCAAAAAAAGCGGCAAATGATGCAGACTTAATATTATTTGTAGTTGACGGCTCAAATAACATTTGTAAAGAAGATATAGAAATGTTTGACTTAATTAAAGATAAAAAAGCAATAATCATTTTAAATAAATCAGATATGAAACTACAAATTTCAAAAGAAGAATTAAAAAAATATACAACACATAGAATAATTGAATTTTCAGCTAAGGATAGAATAGGACTTGAGGATTTGGAAAATGCTATCAAATCAATGTTTTATAGTAAGGAGATAAGCTTTAATGACCAAATTTACATTACAAATCTAAGACATAAAAGAGCCCTTGAAGAAACTAAAAAATCATTACTTATGGTAATTGATAGCATTGGCTTAAGTTTACCTGAGGACTTTTTCTCAATAGATTTATTAAATGCTTATGAAAGCCTTAGAAGTATAACAGGAGAAAGTGTTGGCGATGATGTAATAAATGAAATTTTTTCAAAATTTTGTATGGGAAAGTAGGTAAAATATGAATTACGATGTTATAGTAGTTGGAGCAGGACATGCAGGAGTTGAGGCGGCACTTGCAACTGCCAGATTGGGACTTGAAACAATTATATTTACAGTCAGCATAGAGTCAATAGCTCTAATGCCTTGTAATCCTAATATAGGTGGAACTTCAAAAGGACATCTTGTAAAAGAATTAGATGCGCTTGGTGGAGAAATGGGTAGAAATATTGATAAAACATTTATACAATCGAGAATGTTAAATAAATCAAAAGGGCCGGCAGTTCATTCACTAAGGGCTCAGGCAGATAAAAGTGCTTATTCACTTGAGATGAGAAAGACCTTAGAAAATACAGACAATTTATCGATTAAACAATCCGAAATAAAAAGACTTATATTTGAAGATAATGCTGAAAATGAATCTAAGAGAAAATGTATAGGAGTTGAGAGCGTATCGGGGGCAAGGTATATGGCTAAGGCTGTAATACTTGCTACAGGTACTTACTTAAGGTCAAGATGTATTTACGGCGATGTAAGCGAGGAAACAGGGCCTAATGGACTTAAAAATGCTAGATTTCTAACAGATTCTTTACTAGAGGCAGGAATAAGACTTTATAGATTTAAAACAGGAACTCCTGCAAGAGTTGATGCTAGAAGTATAGATTTTTCAAAAATGGAAGAGCAAAAGGGAGATGTTCCAATAGTTCCATTTTCATTTGAAAGTGATAGAGAAAAAATACAAAAGCCACAAGTGAGTTGTTGGCTTACTTATACAGGAGAGGATACACATAAAATTATAAGGGAAAATATAGACCGTTCTCCACTTTTTTCAGGAGATATAGAGGGGATAGGCCCTAGGTATTGTCCATCTATTGAGGATAAAGTAGTGAGATTTGCTGATAAAGATAGACATCAAATATTTGTTGAGCCTGAGGGGCTTTATACTAATGAAATGTATCTTGCAGGAATGTCGTCCTCACTTCCTGAAGATGTGCAGTATGCTATGATTAGGACTGTTGCAGGACTTGAAAATGCTAAGATTGTAAGAAATGCCTATGCAATAGAGTATGATTGTATAGATGCAAGACAGTTAAAACATAGTCTTGAATTTAAAGAGATAGAGGGTTTATTTTCAGGGGGACAATTTAACGGTAGTTCAGGCTATGAAGAGGCAGCTGTTCAGGGATTTATGGCAGGTGTAAATGCCGCTATGAAGATATTAAAGCGAGAACCTGTTGTAATAAGGCGTTTTGAGGGATATATAGGTGTTCTTATAGATGACCTAGTTACTAAGGAAAGCCATGAACCTTATAGAATGATGACCTCAAGGGCTGAATATAGATTGCTTTTACGTCAAGATAATGCTGATTTAAGACTTACAGATATTGGCTATAAGATAGGGCTTATTTCAGAAAAAAGATATGAGAAGTTTTTAAGAAAGAAAGATGATATAGAAAAAGAAGTAAAAAGACTTGAGGAAACCTTAGTCGGTGCAAATGCAAAAGTCCAAGAATTTCTATCAAAACATAACTCTACATCATTAAAAACTTCTGCTACTTTGGCAGAGTTAATTAGAAGACCTGAACTTGATTATGAAAAGATTGCAGAAATTGATACTGATAGGAAAATGCTTTCTGAAGAGGTTGCTGAACAAGTAAATATTAATATAAAATATGAGGGATATATAAGAAGACAGGAACAACAAGTAAATCAGTTTAAGAAAATGGAGAGAAAAAGAATTCCTGAAAATATTGATTATTCTAAGGTGCTATCACTTAGAAAAGAGGCAATACAAAAGCTTGATATAGTAAGACCTGTTTCAATAGGTCAAGCAGCTAGAATTTCAGGAGTTTCTCCGTCTGATATTACAGTGCTTTTAGTTTATCTCGAAACTATTAAGGGGAAAATGTAAATGGAAGAATTTAAAAAGATATTTAATGAGGGAATTGGAGAAATAGGCATTACATTAAATGATATTCAGTTAGAAAAGTTCTATATGTTCTACGTGGAACTTATAGAAACTAATAAAAATTTAAATTTAACAGCCATAACAGATATGAAAGATGTGATATATAAACATTTTATTGACAGTCTTTCTATAATTAAACTAAATGACTTAAATTTGGAAAATGATAAAAAGATATTAGACATAGGAACAGGAGCAGGCTTTCCGGGAATTCCACTTGCAATTATAAATGAAAGAAGTAAGTTTATTTTAAATGATAGCTTAAATAAGCGACTAAAGTTTATAGAAAGTCTATGTGAAAAATTAAATATATCCAATATTTCAACCATACATTCGAGAGCAGAAGATTTGGCATTTAAGCAAGAATATAGAGAACAGTTTGATGTAGTGGTTTCGAGAGCAGTTGCGAATCTAGCTACACTATCTGAATATTGTATTCCCTTTGTAAAAAAAGGAGGAGTATTTGTATCATATAAATCAGGGAATGTAGATGAAGAACTTGAAAATGCTAAAAATGCAGTTTTAAAATTAGGTGGAAATGTAGAAAAAATAGAAAAGTTTAAACTAGAAGATGATAACCTAAGCAGAGCATTAGTTGTTATAAGAAAAGAAAAATCTACACCAAAACAGTATCCTAGGAAAGCAGGTATTCCTACTAAGATGCCATTATAAGGGAATGGGACTATTGCAAAATATTTATCAAAATATTTATGTGTGGGATTTGTCCCCCTACGGGGGACAAATCCCTACTGATAGATATTTTGTAATGTCAACAATTATAACTTTATTATACTCTCCAACATAGTTGTTGTTCCTACTTGATACCCACTAAAGCTATACACTGAAATAAAATCTTCATTACACAATGACACAATCGGCAATAACTCATGATTTACAAAAAGACTTCTACCGAAACTCTCTGTTAGTTCATCTCCTATATTTTCTATAATATGTACCTTAGTTTTTGAAAGTAATCTCTTTATACTCTCATCTTTTTGCAAGTAACTTTCCTTAAACAAAATAAATAAATCAAGTTCATTTAACAAGCTTTCATCTTCGCAAAGTTCATTTACAACATGTCTGCTAGGTTCGCTGTTTTCATCTGTCAAAATGACAAGTTTATATTTTTTGCTCTTATCATTTTCAAGTTTTGACTTAATGCTTTCAGGCAATTTGTTATGGCTAAGTATATTTTTAAGTTCAGTTTCCATATAAGAAAGAGTTATCTCAAGATTTTTATTTAAATCAATAAGCATTTCCTTAACACAGGCATTTCCGTTTGGAAGTCTATTTACAGTTGTGAGTAAATATTTCCCCTTAACTAAGTTTGACTTATCTTTGATACTCTTTTCTTCTATATAAATACAACCCTCATCTACTATTCTTGTAAGATTCCATTTAACTCCATAATATGACAAATCGCCTTTAAATTCAAGTTTATAAGTTTCTGTAATTGAGTTTTCATTGAAAATGTCTATAAGTTCAAAATCATTTTCATTGTAAATGTAGACTTGCTCATCTTCAAGTTTTGATAAAATTCCTATACTTCTAAAAGCTGCTACTGCAAATACTTTTATAGAAAGTTTATTTCCTACCTTATAATTAAATACATCAACAGGGCTTGCCAAAACTTTATCTTTTAAGACTCTTATTTCATCTATAAATTCAAGTATATCCTCTTTGCATTTAAAATGTTTTGAAAATGTTTTTCTACAAGGCTTTAAATGTTCTATATAAACTCTAGGATTTAAAAGATATTTTAGGAAAATGTCATCTGCCAAGCTTTCATTTGTTAGTTTACAGTCCTCTAAAACCTCTACTCTTATATCTCTCTTATCCTTTTCATTTAAACTTTCCCACAAATTTTCAAGTCCTAAACTGAATGCTGTTTTTCTTGCATTTTCATTTGGAAATGCTTTTTCAATGTATTTTACCTCTTTCTTTTTAGGGGTATCTTTTCTATTTCTATCTGAGGGGCTTGGAGCTTGCCATATAAACTCCTCCCACCTTTCATACTCAGACTTAAAATTATCTAAATCAATGTTTTTTTCATTATCTAATTTAGTATTTAGTCTTATGAAATAATTTTCCCCTAAATATCTACAAATTAAAAATACATCTCCGATACCTACTTCAAGTTCAACTTCTCCCAAATCATCAGTAGTAAGTCTTGTAATTGTTCTAAAACCACCAAAATTTAAAACTTGAAATTCAATATCAGCACCTACTGCAACTTGCTTATTTAATGTAAATTTAAGCTTAAAATCAATAGTATCAGCATAATTTGACGTTCTATTTACATAGTATGCCTCGCCGTCAAAATAAGTAAAATGTTTTGGCTTTGGAAATGTCTTTGAGAAAACAAGCATTGCCCTTGCACTTGCATCATCAAACCAACCCTTATTTAAAATTTCCTCAGGCTCACAAGCACCAAGGTACTGCCATTTTCCATTTACATAAACCTCTACCCATGCATGGTTATCATCACAATGCGACCACCAAGGCACATATAATTGTCTTGCAGGTATGCCACAAGCCCTACATGCTGATACGAAAAATGTTGACTCCTCGCCACATCTTCCAAAACCTGACTCCCAAATCTTCATTACCTCGAGAGTTCTGGTATCAGTAGTTTGATAGACCACTTGACTTGCCGCCCAATAATTTATTCGCTTTACATTTTCAAAATCATCATCAGTCAACATTGGAAAAAGTATTTCTTGAAACTTGGTTCTATTGGCAGTTACTCTCTCAGTATTAACTCTATGATAAAGTACATAGTCTAAAAATAGACTTTCCTCCATGTCCTTACATCTACCCTCTCTTAATACCTTAGCCGCCTTACAATAATCAAGTAAATCCTCTCTTTCTGTAAAAATAGCATCAGAAACCGACATTGACTGATATAGATAAGTTAGAAACTCCCTTACTAAACCGTCTTGACTTTCAATAAAACTTACTATCTCTTTTTCAAGTTTAGGGGAAATGCTAAACTTATCTTTTATTTTATTTAATTCCATATTTTAATTACTCCTTAACTGCACCTGCTGAAAGACCATTTTCTACTTTCTCTTGGAAAGCAATGTAAAGTATTAGAGGAATTGCAACAGTTATTATTATAGCTGCCATAAGTAAATGATGTTCACTTCCTCTTTCTCCACTAAAACTTAGAAGTCCTATTGAAATAGGTTTTAACTTCTTATCATTTAAGAATAATAGTGGGAATAAAATGTTGTTCCAAGCACCCATAAAGTTGAAAATTGATATAGTGGAAATCGCCGGCATTGTAAGAGGTACCATAATCTTAGAATATATTTGGAAATAACTTGCTCCGTCTATAATAGCAGCCTCTTCCAAAGAACGATTTACACCTTTCATAAATGTAGTCATAATAACTGTACTAAAAGGTAAGCTAAATGCTACATATACAAGCACTAAAGCCGCAACATTATTCTTTAAATTTAAAATGTTTATAAGATAAGATATCGGCACAAGTATTGTGTGTAATGGTATCATCATACCTAAAAGGAAAAACATATTTAAAAATTTATTTAATTTAAAATCAAATCTTGCAAGTGCATATCCAAGCATACTTGAAAGCACCATAGTTACAATAACAGTAGCTCCTGACTGTACTAAGCTGTTAAAGAAATATCCACTCATATTTGCAGACTGCCAAGCCACTGCATAGTTTGAAAATAACCATTCTTTAGGCAGTGAAAAAGGAGCTGAAAATATCTCAAGCTTAGTCTTAAAAGAAGAAAGAAGTGTAAAAATCATCGGCATTACAAATAGTATTGACATTAAAGATAAAAATAAATAATTAAGCACCTTGTCTAATAAAGTATTTGATTTCATTTGCTAATCCTCCTTTCTCTTTCTAAGTAAACCATTGCTTAGAAGTGTTCCACCCAAGCATACAATCAAAATGATAATTCCTATTGCACTACCTACACCATAATGACTGTTTTTAAACGCCTCATTATACATAAGTGTTGTAGGAAGATTTGTAAGACCGTTTGGGCCTCCACCTGTCATAGAAAATACTAAGTCAAATATTTTTACAGTACCGATAACGTCCATAACTATACAAAGCATAAGTGTCGGCTTAAGCATAGGTACAGTTATATTGAAAAATTGTGCATTTTTATCTGCACCGTCTATTGCCGCCGCCTCGTATAACTCTTTTGGAATTGTTGTAAGACCTGCAAGTATAATTACCATATAATAACCGATACCTGCCCATACATTTACAAAAATAAGCACATTCATAGCAGTAGCTTTATTTACTAACCAAGGCTTTGCAAAGCTTGCCATTCCAAGTATTTTTAAGAAACTATTTAATGCACCTGTCGGCATAAATATAAAGTACCACATAAGACCTATTGCAACCATAGGAAATACAGTCGGCATAAAAAATAGTGCCTTGTAAACTCTATAACCCCTAAGTTTTGTATTTATTGCAACAGCTAAAAGTAATGCTATCGGAGTATGGCAAATTACACTTATAACTACCATTCTAAGCATATTTGAAAATGCAAGCCCAAATAACGGATTTTGAAATGCCTTTATATAATTACTAAAACCTACAAAGCTAATCTTATCTCCACCGATACCACTCCAATCAGCGAATGAAAAATATACTCCACCAATAAGTGGTACTATTTGAAAACAAAAGTATATTAAAAATGCAGGCAATATAAATAAAAATATTGTAAATTTCTCTTTTGCAGTTTTTAACTTAATCATATTTTCCCCCCTTAAAAATTAAGGGAGGAGTAACAAGTAACTTGCCTACCCCTCCCCAATAACTCAATTCTAATTCCTTTACAGGAAAGATTTAACCTATTTTATTAGTTTGCATCTATCTCAGCCTGTATTTCTTTTGCCGCCTCTTCAGGTGTTGAACCTAAGAAAATACTTAGTATAGAGTTTCTTGTTCTATCTTGCATTGATGTAACAGGGTCAAAGTCAAATATATCAACACCGATTCCCTTGCTTGTAGCACCGAGTTTTACACTCTCATTAAATAAGAAACTAACCTTGCTATTGTCAAGTTCAACATCTTTTCTAGGAATTAAGAATCCTGATTCCTCTGCAAACTTCTTTGTCGCCTCTTTATTTGTAAGCATTTTTACAAGTTCAACAGTAAGCTCAAGTTCTTTTCCCTCAAGTTTTCCATTTATCATATATGGACTAAGTACTTGCATATCATCGTCTTTAAATTCAGATTTATCTTTGAAATAAGGGAATTTTGCAAGTTTTATATCTTTTGCAACAGGAGTTTCTGTTTCATCTGAAAACTTTGTAATATTCCAAGGTCCTGTAATAACCATTGCTGCTTGTCCCTGTCTAAACTGTGTCATAACTACATCATCACTAAGACCTGCCGCATCAGGGTCAAATGCTTGTGCATCGATTAAATCTTTAATAAACTGTAATGTCTGAACAACATCAGGATCAGTCCATTTCTTTTGTCTATTTCCAAGTAACTTAGCAGCCTCAGTACCTAAATACTTATAAAAGATTTGGTTATGTAAATGTCCACCCATATAAGTTGCTTGCTCTCCAAGTGCGATAGGAGTTACTCCACTATCTCTAAGTTTCTTGATTGCTGCTAAAAAGTCGTCCCAAGTTTCAGGGAACTTATCAACACCTGCCGCCTTAAAAAGTGCCTCATTATAATAAACTCCGATAAGTCCTGACTCCATAGGAATTGCATAAATTCCGTCTTTTCCTGGAACTTTATAATATGATAATGCTCCCTCTGTAAAACCATTTCCCCATTCAGGGTCTGCCTTTAATAAAGGCTCAACATTGAGTATCAAACCATTGTCAATATACTTAGAAAGGTTTGCAACTCCCTGTATTCTAAAGATATTTGCCATTTTCCCTGAGGCAATGTCAGTTGACAAGATATTGTTGAAAGCTCCCTCATCTCCTTGTGAGTCATCAATTATCTCAACTTCAGGGTGCTTTGCTTTAAACTCATCTATAATTCCCTTATAGATTTGAACTTGCTTACTCTCTCCTGCCATTCTAGTTAAAAGTCTGATTTGAACCTTGTCGTTTGAATCTGTCTTAGCTGTATCTGTATTATTTTCAGCCTTTTTAGTACAAGCTGTCAAAACTGATAAAGCCATAACTCCTGTAATTGCAAATGCAAGTAACTTCTTAATCATAATAACCTCCTATTTTGTAATAATTTTACGCTTTTGCTGATATAGGCATTATAATTTATTTAAAACTTTTTATGTATGGAAATAACTAATTTTTTTTGTAATTTTCAAAGATATATTGATTTTTATGTTCTTTATATTTTTAGATTAGTCATTACATTGGTAAAAATTAACCAAACAGAAAGTAAAAAGTCTATATACACTGCAAAATTTCCTCGTATTTAACAAGCCTTACATTTTTTATATCATTTGCTAATTCTTCACAACCTTTTGTAAAACCGGTTTTTTAGAATAGATTGTTTATTTATTGCATTAACGCATTGTAGTCAATCATGATTTACTAAATCGTAATTGACTAAATATTTTTAGAAGTTTACAGCCTGTTTTACTTGAAATGTAGTATAATAGAGGTAATAAGATTATCTAAACATAGTCTTGTCCCCCATATGGGGACAAGACTATATAATAGAAATTCTTTAATTTATCAAATATCGGGAGGTCATCGTGGCAGGTAATAAGGATACTAAAAGCAAATCAGAAAGTATTTATAGTCAATTACTGAGGTCTATAATACTTATTACAATTTCTGCAACTACTGCACTCTTTATATTTAGTACAATTATATTTTTAAATTTCTTTTACCAAAGACAGCTTTCAGCCTCAAACCAAAAGCTTGAATTAATCTATAAACAACTTGAATACTATTTAAGTTCAATACAACACTATTCAAGACTTATGGTTACAAATCCACAAATACAACAAAACATGGTTGAGTATTATCAAAATAAAAGCATTTCAAATAATTACGCTAAAATAAACATGGGGATTGAATTATATAGAATTGCTCAACCTGTACCATATATTTATTCTGCAAGTATCTACGATAAATCCTATAAAATAGTAGTTACTTCTGAAAGAACACCATTTAAAACAAAATTTCCTGAAAATCAATTAACTTATGGTAAATGGTTTATAACTAGGAAACATAAATATGATTCAAAGGAAAGCATAGTAACTCTCTCCTATCTATATCCTTTTTATAACTACCGTTCTTCTGATTTAATGGGATATATGGAGCTTACAATTAGTGAAAATAGTATAAGACAAATTTACCCTACAAAGGACTCAAGTGATGAACAATATCTTATACTTGATAATGAAAATAAAATATTTAGTAAGAGTTTTTCTGAAGATGTTGATAGCAAAATGCTTGTAAATAACAGTAATAAGAGCCACTATTTTAAGTATGGAAACTTTATAAATACTTATACATTTTCCCCTCTTAACTTTAAACTAGTGCATATAATACCTGCATACACTTATATAATGCCTGCTCTTACATTTTCAACTATGTTTTTTATAGTAACTCTAATATGTATCATTATTTCAATATTTATTTCAAGGAGAGTTGCAAAGAACATAACAAAGCCAATATATAAGCTAATAGACCATACTCAGTCAGTCAAAAAAGGCGAGTGGAGTACTATGCAAAATGAAGTTTCAAATGCTGATATGCGTCTACTTATAAGCGAATTTAATGATATGATAAAGGCACAAAAAAGTTTGCAGGAAAGTATAATAAATTCAGAAAAGGAAAAAAATAAAATACAGATGAGGTTTATAAATGAGCAGATTAAGCCACATTTCCTATATAATACTTTAGACAATATCTACTCACTTGCAGAACTTGACGAGAAAGAAATACTTCTAAAGTTAGTACTTAATTTGTCTAAATTTTATAGAAGTACCCTAAGCTTTGGTAAGGCATTTATTAGTATAAAAGAAGAACTTGATAACTTGGAGGCTTATCTTAATATCATGTCCATAAGGTACATAGATAAATTTAATTATAATATACAAAGAAATACTAATTTAGATAAATATAAATGCCCTAAACTTCTACTACAACCTATTGCAGAAAATGCGATACAACATGGTATTATCCCTAAATTTGGTACTTCTAATGTTGGTATCTCTCATATTGAGGTAAGTGTATTTGAAAATGACTCCGATATAATCTTTCAAATCAAAGATGACGGAGTTGTAATAAATGATATAGAACTAACTCATATTTTAAAATACAGTGCAAGCAATAAAAACTTTGCACTAAGACATATAAATCAAATGCTTAAATTTTACTATGGCGACGAATATGGAATTGAAATTATTAGCAACAAAGGTTGTACAGTAAAACTTAAGATTAAAAAGGAGAAATTAGATGAAAATTCTAGTAGCTGATGATGAGTTTTTCATCAGAAAAAGAATAATTAAAATATTAAATGAACTGGAGGTTGGGGCAGTTTCAGAGGCTGAAAATGGAAAAGAAGTCATTTATTTACTTGAAAATAATGATTATGACTTACTTATACTTGATATAATGATGCCTATTGTAAATGGCTTTGAGGTCTGCGAATATGTTTATAACAACAAATATCAAGCAAAAATTATTATAATCTCAGGCTATAATGAATTTGAATATGCAAGAACAGCTCTAAGATATGGTGTAAGCGACTATCTTTTAAAACCAATTAAGCAAGAAGATTTAAAAAATTGTATTGATAAATGTAGAAAAGAGCTGCTTGAAACAAAGAGCTATACCCCAAAAGCAAAGCCGAATACTATTCCGTCCGACATGCTGCTTTGCAATAAGATTATTAATTTAGTAAATGCAAACCTTACCAATCCAAAGTTAAATGTTGCACTTATAGCAAATAATTTAAACATGCATCAGAACTATATAGGTAGCGTGTTTAAGAAAATACATAATAAATCTATTATACAATATATTACAGAGCTTAGAATGGAAAAGGCAAAGGAACTTTTGACATATAGTGATATGAAAATTTCTGAAGTTGCAGAAAGAATTGGGTATACTGATATTTTTTATTTTAGTAAGAAATATAAGGCTTATTTTGGCTACTCCCCTACCAATGAAAGACTAAAAGCGTAGTTGGGTTGTGATTTGTCCCCCTATGGGGGACAAATCACATAGATAGATATTTTGCTAGATTAGCCCCAATTTTTTACAAGCATTAAAAACGCCGTCATTACCTATGTCATCTGTTACAATGTCTGCGACTTCTTTTAACTTCTCATGTGCATTTCCCATTGCAACACCAACACCTGCATTTTTAATCATCTCATAGTCATTCATGGCATCTCCAAAAGTAATTATATCTTTATTATCTATTCCAAAGTATTTTGCAACTTCTGAAACACCATTGAACTTACTTACTTCTTTTTCAATAATATCTGCTCCCCATTCTCCTGAAAAAAGAGGTAGTTTTAGTTCAGGAAAGCTCTTTTCTATATTAAATGCTCCCTCTTTAGGGCCTATGTAACAAAGTGTATTTATATCTAATTGCTTTAAAAGTTCAGGGTCTTGAAAATTTCTATCAGACTGCCCCCACCTTAGCATATCTTCTTTTTGTATAAATTCCTTATTGAAGTAGTAATCCTTATCGCCACTTGTCATACCTACTGCATAATTATTTTCTACCACAAAGTCAATAAGTCTATTTAATAAATCTCTATCAAATAAATGATTATAAATAACTTTATCTAAAACCACTGCTCTTGAGCCGTTGAACTCTACTACTGCATCAGGCTTAATAATATCTAAAAAAGGTTGTCCATGCTTATTGTGCATATTTCTACCACTTGCAATAGCTACTTTATTACCACCTTTTTTAATAAGTTCAACTGCTTTTAATGCTGACTCCGGTATAGTGTAATTGCTATGGTCAAAAAGTGTCATGTCCAAATCAAATGCTACTAGTTTCATCTTTATTTAACCTCATAACCTGCATCTGTAATTGCCTTTTTTATCTCCTCTACATCAATATCCTTATTTGGTAATACTGTAACTTTTTTTGCCTCAAGGTCTGCGTTTACACTTTCAATTCCGTCAAGCTTTGAAACTGCCTTTTCAACAGTTGCTTTACAATGTTCACACATCATTCCGTCTACATTTAAAACTATACTATTCATAATCTTCCTTTCATCTTCAACTTTATTATTTTCTTCATTAACTACATTTTCTGTAACATTTTCACTAAGTTTAGTAACGCTTGATTCACTCTGTCTATTTCTTCTACTTTGTCTACTTTCAGTTTTATTCTTTTTAAAACGCTTTAATAAAAGAGCATTACTAACTACACACACACTACTTAAACTCATGGCAGCAGCTCCAAACATAGGGCTTAAGCTCCAACCAAAGGCATAGTAAAACACTCCTGCTGCAAGAGGTATTCCTATACAATTATAGAAAAATGCCCAAAATAGATTTTGCTTTATCTTATTAATCGTAGCCTTTGAAAGCTCAATAGCTGAGGCTACATCTAAAAGACTGCTGTTCATAAGTACAATGTCGGCAGACTCGATAGCTATATCAGTTCCTGCACCTATTGCAATACCGACATCTGCTCTTGCAAGTGCCGGTGCATCATTTATGCCGTCGCCCACCATAGCAACTTTCTTGCCTGCCTCCATAAGTTCTCTTATCTTACTTTCTTTTTCAGTTGGCAATACTTCTGCAATAACTTCATCTATACCTGCTTGTTTTGCAACGGCTCTTGCAGTATTTTCATTATCTCCTGTAAGTAGTATTACCTCAAGACCGTCTTTTCTAAGAGTTTTAACAGCTCTTGCACTATCTTTTTTAATAACATCGGCAACTGCAATAACACCTAAAACATTCTCATCTTGAACAAAGTATAGAGGTGTTTTTCCGTCAGCAGCAAATGAATTTCCAAGTTTTATAAATGCCATACTACTTTCTTTTGCCTTTAATAAGCCTTTTTTTGAAAGAGAGTTTAACATTCTTGCATTTCCTGCGTAAATTCTACTTATTAGCTCATTATTAATTCCCTTTAGATTGGCACTTATTCCACTTCCCGGTTCACTCTCAAAGTCCACTACCTCAAGCAAATCTATCTTTGATTCTTGTGCTTTTTTTATAATTGCCTCAGCAAGTGGGTGTTCTGAGGCTGACTCAATAGAAGCTGCAAGTCTAAGAAGTTCTCTCCTATCTCTTTCTACCTCAGCAGAGCTTTTTGCATTATTTTTTATAAGTAATGCCTTATCTAATTTATTATTTAAGTTTGTATTTGAGGAAATAAATCTAATGTTGTCCTCTGTCATTTTATCAATGTCATTTTTTACAAACTCTTTATAAACAATTATATCTGTAACAACAGGCTTTCCCTCTGTAACAGTTCCTGTTTTATCAAGTACTATAGTTTCAAGTTTATAAGTAGTTTCAAGTGCATCGGCAGATTTTATAAGTATTCCAAGCTCTGCTCCCTTACCTGTAGCCACCATTATTGCAACAGGAGTAGCAAGCCCCAATGCACAAGGACAAGAGATTACAAGCACTGCTATTGCATTTGAAAGTGCAAAACTTATATTTTCTCCTAAGATAAGCCAAACTATAAGTGTAATAAGTGAAATACACATTACAATAGGGACAAACACGCCTGCTACTTTATCAGCAAGCTTTGAAATAGGTGCTTTTGAGGACGATGCCTCTTCCACAAGTGCAATAATCTTTGAAATAGTAGTATTTCCCCCTACTTCAGTTGCCCTAAACTTAATAAAGCCACTTTTATTGATTGTTGCCCCTGTAATCTTATCTCCAACTGTCTTTGATACAGGAATACTTTCTCCTGTTATAGCAGATTCATCTACGCTTGTAGTTCCCTCTATTATAATACCGTCAACCGGAATACTTTCTCCGGGTTTAACTATGAGTATATTTCCTTTTTCAACTTCTGAAGTACTTATCATTTTCTCTTCTTGACCTACAAGCACTCTTGCCATATCAGGTGCTAAATCAAGTAGTTTTGTTATAGCTGATGTCGTTTTAGATTTTGCTTTTGTTTCAAAATATTTTCCCAAAGTAACCAAAGTCAAAATCATAGAAATAGACTCAAAATATAGATTATGTTTATAATGAACTGCCATTTCTATTTGATTATTAGCAAGCATAAAACTCATCTGATATAAATAAACAATTCCATGCACAAATGCCGCACTACTTCCAACTGCAATGAGTGAATCCATATTTGGACTTCTCTTAAATAATGCTTTGAAACCATTTATATAATACTTTCTATTTACATACATTACAGGAAGTACTAAAAGAAGTTGAGTAAGTGCAAAATTAGCGGCATTTTTATCATCTGAAAGAATAGGTAATGGAAGTCCTATCATACTTCCCATTGAAATATACATTAAAATAGCCAAAAAAACAAAAGAAACTTTAAGTCTATATTCCATTTGAGCTATTTCTTTGCTTTGTGCATCTTTAAAATTATTAGCCTTATCAGCCTTACTTGCATTTAGTCTGCTATCTGTATTTCTAAGACTTGCACCATAGCCTGCATTTACCACTGAATCTATAATTTCCTTACTGCTTAACTCATTTTCATCATATTCAACTTTCATTGAATTTGTAAGTAAATTTACTTGGCAGCTATCCATTCCTTTAAGTTTTGATACCTCCCTTTCAACTTTGGAACTACAAGCTGCACAACTCATACCTGTAATATCATATTTTTCTTTTTTCATAACTCCTCCTAAAGTTAAGGAAAATTAAACATCAAAAATAATAAATCCTCCCTTTTTACTAAATCCTGTATTCCATAATCTATATAAATCAACCCACCTATAATAACCATTTGTAACTGCTTTAACCATTAAAAATGTTTCTGAACCAACAGTTACCTCCTCATAAGCATTTAAAATATACCAATGCCATGCATACTCTATAAACTCTCTTTGATTATGTCTTAGAGTAAGAGTAGGCACGGGAATCCCCTTATCAATTTGTTTTTTTAAAACTTTTTTTGCAGTAAAAGCAGATTCGTTGCCGTCTAATGTAGACAAAGATACACCACTTTCTCCAACATCTTTGAAAAAAGCCTCCATGCCCTCAATATACATTTCAAGTTTATCAATACCTGATATTCTAGGTCTTAAAAATGTTTTCATGTACTTTGAAAACTCATTATAATCTCTTCTACTTATATTTTCAATGTCATTTGGATACAATTTATCCTTGCCCTTGTACATTTTAAGATAAATAGCCATATCACAAGCAGTAACTGTTGCACAACCACCTATCTTCATAAATAAATCAGTTAGCCAATTCTGACTTCCTCCATATTCATTTCCTATATGAAAATGTGGTAATTCTTTTTTCAACTTTCCATAACTCCTTTATCTAAAATTTAGGCAGAAAGGGTTGCTTAATACTACCTAACACCCCTATTTACTGTTTTAAATAACTTTCTAATTCTTCCTCATTCATAAGTACCTCTCGTGGCTTTGTACCTTGATCAGCCCCTACAATCCCTGCCTCATAAAGCTGATCCATAATTCTTGCAGCTCTAATAAAGCCTATTTTAAAATCTCTTTGTAAAAAACCTTTTGATGCAGTCTTATTTTTTACTACAAGTCTTGCAACACTTACAAATAATTCATCTCTTTCATCATTTACAGATGAATGTGGATTATTTGTGGTATTTTCTATTGACTCCACTGCTGAATTATCAAATTCTATACCAAAGCCTTGATTACTTATATAATCAACTACTTCTTGAACCTCTTCATCAGAAATAAATGCCCCCTGTATTCTGATAGGTTTTGTACTTCCTTGTGGAGAATACAGCATATCTCCCTTACCTAAAAGTTTCTCAGCTCCTACACAATCAAGTATAGTTCTTGAGTCTATACCTGAGGAAACTGCAAAGGCTATTCTTGTAGGAATATTTGCCTTTATAAGACCTGTAATGACATTTACACTAGGTCTTTGTGTTGCAATAACAAGATGAATACCACAGGCTCTTGCAAGTTGAGCTAGTCTACTTATTGCAGTTTCAACTTCATTTTGAACTATCATCATAAGGTCTGCAAGCTCATCTATTATTATAACTATTTGAGGAAGTTTTTCAGGTAGTCCCTCTACCTCTCCACCTGCAGCCGCCTTTTCAATCTTTGCATTATACCCCTTTAAATCTCTTACATTTTGACTGGCAAATTTTTTGTATCTGTCAGTCATTTCAGCAACTGCCCAATTAAGAGCGGCGGCAGCTTTTTTTGCCTCTGTAACTACAGGTATAAGTAAATGTGGGATACCACCATAAACTGATAATTCAACAACCTTCGGATCTACCATTATAAGTTTCACATCATTAGGCGAATATTTATATAAAATACTCATAATAATTGTATTTATACAAACTGATTTTCCTGAACCTGTTGCACCTGCTATAAGAAGATGCGGCATCTTTGCAATGTCAGTTATAACAGGCTTACCTGCAATATCCTTACCCATTGCAAACACAAGTTTATTTCTATCATTATTAAATTCTTCAGTTTCAAGAAGTTCTCTAAAATAAACTATATTACTTTCTTTATTTGGTACTTCAATACCCACTGCCGACTTACCCGGAATAGGTGCCTCAATCCTTATGTCCCTTGCCGCAAGACTTAGTTTTATATCATCTGCAAGTGCCACAATCTTACTTACTTTAACTCCTTGGTCAGGTGTAAGTTCATATCTTGTAACTACAGGCCCACAGCTTACATTGGTTACTGTAACTTCAACACCGAAATTGTGAAGTGTTTGTTGAAGTCTTATAGCCACTTTGCGATGTTCTTCATCTGAAACTAAGACTTTTTTAGGATTTTTTTTCAACAAGCCGACAGGAGGAAACTCATACGGAATAATGCCTGTACTTAATTTATTTTCATTTAAATTTTTTTCAGGCTTTTCTTCCTTTTGCTTAAATTCCTGCTTAACATTATGAGCTTTTTCATTCCTTATTCTATTTTCCCTAGGCTTAGGCTCATTAGGTATGGAATAATCATTTGAATATTCAAAATCATTTGATTTAAAATTATTTAATTCGACAATTTCTTCCAAATCGCCAATAGGTTGCTCCTCATACTCTAGGTCATGATACTCGTTTATTATGTTTCTTGTGTGTTCAGATTTTTTATTTCTGAAATCTATATTCTTATTGTCTTCTAATTCCTGATTTTTTATTTCTTGTAAATGTCTATTTCTAAGTTCTTGTTCTCTAATTTTTCTTTCTTCCAAATACTCATCATAAAAATTAGAATAGTCTTCTTCATCAAAATCAGCCTCATCTTCAAAATCATTTACAAGTTTTAGACCTTTACTAGTTAATTCATTATCTATAACTTGAGGTTCTATTACATTATCTTCTTCAAATGGTACTTCATCATCAATTTCAAAATCTTCTTTTTTATTAAGTATAACATCTCCACGCCTTACAAGAATTTCTTGCACTCTTCTAAGTGTTTCCTCGTCAAACTCACTGTCTTCATCGCCAAATGGCTTACTTGCGTCATAATCATGAGGTTTTACTATACTGCCTGAAAACACATCTGTTTTATGTATTCTTACTGAATCTGCAGGAGTTCTATATTCATTTGTGTAATCCTTTTCAGACACTGTACTTACATTTTGTTCATTATTATTTATTTCTACTTCTTTTTTAGTTTCCTCAGGTACTTGAACTGTAGAATTTCTCTTGAAAAACGGCTTTGAAAAATTTAAATCCTTTTCCTCTTCTTTTTCCTCTTCTATAACAACATTTTCACTGCCTGAAAGAGGTTTTAAGTCAATGCTTGCAAAGTCAATACCTGTTACTTTTCTTGTTCTTCTTTCTTTGATTATATCCATATTTACTTTTCTCGGATTTTCTCTAACAAGAAACTCTCTTCTTCTGCCCTCATCTTTATAGCCAAAGTAGTCCTCATCATCTTCATCTTCAAAATAGCTAATAGGATCTTCTACTTCTTCTGAGCTAAAATCATCATAGTCATTTGAATCATCAAAACTATTATCATTATCATCGATAAATGCCGCCTTCAGGTTTGAACGTATTTTATTTATAGCTTTTTCAATTCTTTTGCCTGTATCTCCACCAATTAGGCTTAAAAATGACTTTTCGCTGAGTGTCAATGCACAAATAATAGAGAAAACAACAAGAAATAGAAAGCTACCTATTCTACCTATGATAGAACTTAGTAAACTTCCTATTATTCCACCTAAAACACCACCAAAAGATTGACTATTAAAGAAATCAGCCAAAGACCTGAAATCTACATATTTTACACCTGATACCAAATGAAAAAAGCCACATATACTCGAAAATAAAAGCCAAGTTACTAGATTTTTTGGCTTTTTTCTTCGTGTACTATATAATATGTTTCTTGTTGTAAGTAAAAAGTAAATTATAGGAAATAAATATCCTAAAAACCCAAAAAGACCAAGCTGAACATTTTTAAGATAACTTCCTGCAACTCCCCCAAACCCAAAATTTGAAATAAATAAAAATAATGCAAAAGCAAAGCTTATAAATAAAATTGCCTCTTTTCTTAGACCACCTGTTTTTTTGGTGCTTTCAACCTCTTTCTTATTTTTCTTTAATGGATGTAAACTCGTACTTGTACTTTTTCTTTTCTTTCTTGCTTTAGAAGTTGAGCTTGTTTTCTTTGTAACAGCTTTACTCTTGGTATTGGATACACGTCTAGTCGTGTTTGTTTCTATATTATTATCTCTTGCTTTTTTAGTTACTGCCACTAATTTTCCTCCAACCCAAATACAAACCAAAAATTAGAATCTATTTAAGTAAAATCTATATGTCAAAATCTATTTATTGGAATCTACCTAAGTATACTACAAAAATTTATTTTTTGCGATATCAATATTACTTATTTTAACTACTATTTAAGCCTAAATACAACACTAAAAAAACAATTAATAATCACACTAATAATTACCTTAATCATGTAGTTTTTTTAACGCATTAATTATGAAATTAACAAATTTCAAAAACAAAGTCATATATATTACTAATAGATAGAGTGTTGAGAAATAGATTTTAAAATAATCATATAAAAAATTTTACACTCTATTTGTTTTCAACATAGATTAAATCCTTATACTCATCAACAAACTTTTGTTCATTTTCTCCAAAACTACAATTTATAAAACTTATACCTGTGTAATCTCCATTTGTATCAAAAAATGCTCCCTCATTTTTATCAAAATTGCAACGTGTAAATCTTGTGTAGCTTTCATAAGTATCCAGTAAAGTAAATTCCTTACAAGAAATAAAATTACAATCCATAAAATAAAAGCCCTGACAATTAGACAACCAAAGTATTCCATAAGTACAGTCATGGATAATACTCTTTCTTGCTACAATTTCATAAGAATCAAATGCTGTAATCCCATAAGTTCCACAACCATATAAATCCATATTTAAAAGTCCTGTATCACTGCATTTTTCAAATTTAATAACACTTCCGTCGCAATACCCCTTATCAGCATCATGCCCCATAATAAGCCTATTTAAAGTAATATCATTACAGTATTCAAAATACAATGTATCTACATAAGGATTTTCAGTTACAATTTCTGCATCTTTATTTCCTGAAGTTATAGTTAGACCCCATAAATTCTTTATTTTTAAACTTCCATCCTTCCATTCAAGGTTAGGATGTTTTGCATGCCACTCTTCGTCCATAGAATAAGGCACTGATTTTGTAGGAGTATTTTGGCTTTCAGTTACATGCCCTGTATTTCTTGCATACTCAGACAAGTTATATTTTCCCGGAGCTAAAACAATATAAGTATTATAATCTATTGCTGATATAAGTTCCTCTGTTGTACTTACCTTTACAACCTTTGGACGACTACTTGGAACAATATCATTATTAAAAAGATATGGATAATTTTCATAAGAGAAATCACACCTTATAACTTTATCGTTTATTTTTGCAAGCTTATTTAAAGAATTACCTTGAAAGATAAGAACTAGACCCTCATTATTAAAATACCATAAAGGAGCTAAATCCTCATCTTTATACTGCCAAGAAAAAATATCTTTTAAATTATTTTTCCACTTTTTACTAAAGTTTTTTGATTCCTCATTTTTCTCAAGCTCTGATTTAAGTACTTCTATAAATTTATCCTGATCTCTTATTGCCTCATGTAAATAATAATTATAACCTCTTTCATTAAGTGCATAAGACTTTTGACTCTCTTCGCTTGTTCCGTCCTCATAATTTGTTTTAGTAACCATAATAAACGAAAGCACTAATTGATTTGCAAGCCCTATTTCATTTCTCACTTCAAAACTTTTTACTGTCTTTCCCTTTTCTTTAAGCTCTGCTTGTAAAGTTGAAAGTTCGTTTTTCTTACTCTCTGTTAGCGACTTTAAAGTATAATTAAGGTTTTCCATTGAATCATCTGCTACCTGCATTTCACTAATTACACTTTGATATATTACATTTCCCTCTGAATCTTTTTCCTCATAAGTTATAGGAGTTTCTTTTATATCAAGCGAGTAATGAGTAAGTTCATAAAAATCTATTTGATTAGTTATTTTAAATGTCTTTGAAATTGACTCTAACATTTTTTCCTGCATATCATTAAAATCTTTTGCTTGATTTGTATTGTGAAAATCAAACTGAACAACTCCTGAAGTTACAGCTACAACATAATAATCATCTGATTCATAAATAACTTTCTCCTCTCCTATTGCCTCCAATTCATCATAAATCATATTTTCTGCTTGAGTAGGCTTTACAAAATAAAGACCAAGTAAAAATCCACCATAATCTTTTTTTGCCTCTTTATAATAAAAAATGTCCCTATCTCTGCTCTTTTGTATCTCAAATTTTTTTAAGAAGTCCTTAGGCAGTTCAATACTATAGCCTAAGGTATCATTTGTATAAATATCAGGTTCTTCTATTTCTTTAGTACTTTCTGCAACTGTACTTACTTCCTTTGTTTCATCATTTTTTACAGTTTCACTATCTGCTACTTTCTTTCCACAAGCAGAAAATATTATTAATATAAAAAATAACATAACAAAAATACTATAATAAAACTTTCTTTTTTCTCCACTCCTCATCATTTTGCCCTCCAAATATATTATAAGCTAATTATACAGGTGTCTAAATTATTTTGCCCTATCCTTTAGGGTAGTATATAAGTTTTTATTGCTTTGTTTATATTTTATATAATTATCAGCTTTTGTATAGATTATATATCAATTAATCTTTCTTAAAATATACAGTATTATAATATTAATGTACTATATAGACAATCAAAAAGTATTAAAATGATAATTTCTAGACTGATTATTGAAAAGACATGCTTATTATTGTAATATATAATCTTATTAAATCTTTTAAACAAGTAGATAAAATGGAGGTGTTACATGAATGATTCACTCCTTTATATGAAAGATATAAATAAAAGTTTTGGAAATATAAAAGTATTAAAGAATGTATCTCTAAGGCTAAACTCCGGAAGTATACTTGCACTTATGGGAGAAAATGGTGCAGGTAAGTCAACACTTATGAATATATTGAGTGGTTCTCTTTTGGCTGATAATGGGGAAATATTTATAAATGGCAAAAAACAAGCTATAAATGACCCTATAACTGCCAAACTTAATGGGATAAGTAAAATACATCAGGAACTTCAACTTGTAAATGAAATGAGTGTTGCCGAAAATATATTTATGGGTAGGTGGTCAACTAAATATGGACTCATTGACTTTAAAAAAATGGAAAAAGAGGCTGTAAAATATCTTGAAATGCTTGATATAAAGGTAAAACCTGAAACCAAGATGAAAGATTTGCGTATTGGAGAACAACAGCTAGTTGAAATCGCTAAGGCTCTTTCATTAGACTCAAATATAATTATTATGGACGAGCCTACCTCATCTATAAGTGCTAAGGAAACTGAAAAACTTTTTGAAATAATAAAAAAATTAAAAAGCGAAAATAAGGGTATTATTTATATCTCACATCGTATGGAAGAGATATTTGAAATATCAGATAAAATAATGGTACTTCGTGACGGAGAATATATAGCCAGTCATGATACTTCAAGTACTTCCTCAGATGAAATAATAAGATTAATGGTTGGTAGGAGTTTAGATAAACAATATCCTAAAGATGAAACTACAAAAGGAGAAAATGCACTTGAAGTAATTGATTTAAGCTATAGTCCCCCTAAAAACAGCTTTAAACGTTCTTTAAAAGGCATTTCACTATCTGTAAAGCATGGCGAGGTTTTAGGCATTGCAGGGCTTGCAGGTTCAGGTAGAACTGAATTTTTTGAATGTATATCAGGAATGCACAAAAAATATACAAGTGGAAAAATATTGATAGATGAAAAAGAAGTATCAATAAAAAAGCCTGCTGATGCTATAAAATGTGGAATTTCTTTTGCAACTGAAGATAGAAAAGGTACAGGACTTGTACTTTTACGTCCAATATTAGAAAACATCACTCTCCCACTTTTAAAGCAATTTAGTAGATTTTCTTTTATGAAAGAAAAAGAGGAAAAAGAAGTTTGTATTTCTCAAATGAAAGCTTTAAAAGTTAAGGCTTATTCAGAAAAAGTGCTTGTAGGCTCTTTATCAGGTGGTAATCAGCAAAAGGTAGTCCTTGCAAAATGGCTGCTTGCAAAACCAAAAATACTTCTTTTAGATGAGCCGACAAGAGGGATAGATGTTGGAGCTAAAGCTGAAATATATCAATTAATAAATGACCTTGCTAAACAAGGAATAGCAATAATAGTCATTTCTTCTGAACTTCCTGAAATAATAGGTATAGCAGATAGAATAGTAACCTTTTGTGAGGGAGTAAAAACAGGCGAATTTTCAAGAGAAGAAGCTACACAAGAAACACTTCTAACAAGTGCGACTAAATAGGAGGCAGTATGGAAAAAACACTTTCTTTATTAAAAAAAATGCAAAGCATTATAGCTCTTATAATAATATTTTTGGTAGCAAGTATTGTATGCGTTAAAAATGGTAAAAATGTATTTCTCGATTTAAGGAATATAATGAATGTTTTGCGTGCAGTATCTGAAACAGGAATAATAGCAATAGGTATGACTATTATACTGATACTTGGAGAGATAGACTTATCTGTCGGTTCAATAGTTGCATTAGTTTCTACAGGTTGTGCATTTTTAATGGTAAATAATGGCTTTAATTTTGTTTTAGCAGTAACCTCAAGTCTTGTAATAGGTGCTGTATATGGTCTATTTAATGGACTTTGTATAACCAAAATGAGGTTACAATCATTTATTGTAACTTTGGCATCAATGAATATAGCAAGAGGTATTGCCAGATTTTGGGCTAATGGAATAGGAATCCCACTTACTTATGGTAATGGAAAAGGGCTTGCACCGATTGAATTTGGCTACTTACAAGAGAGAATCTTAGGTGTTATACCTGTACCTGCAATTATATTTGTTGTATTACTTTTAATATTTGCATTTATAATGTCAAAGACTTCTTTCGGCAGAAAAATATATGCAATAGGTGGTAATAAAAATGCAGCCTATCTATCAGGTATAAATGTAGATAGAGTAAAGGTAACAGCATTTGTAATATGTTCTATGCTAGCCTCCATAGCTGCAATGATACATGCTGCACAAATAAGCCAAGGTGGCCCAAATGAGGGACAAGGTTATGAGTTAAATGCCGTTGCAGCTTGTGCAATAGGCGGCACTAGCCTTGCAGGTGGAAAAGGTACAGTATTCGGTACTCTCATAGGTGCATTAATACTTGGTATGCTTGACAATGTGCTTGGCTTAAAAGGAGTAAACTCCAATCTTCAATTAGTTGTAAAAGGTCTGCTTATAATAGTTGCAGTGTTTATGCAGGCTGATAAACAGAAAAAATAACATTTCTTAGTTAAAGAAATGAAAAAATAAAAAAAGAAAGAGAGGTAAGTTTTATGAAAAATAAAATTTTTACAGTGTTATTAGGTATGTCTATGGTTACACTTGCATTTACCGGTTGTAATAAAGCAGACACTACAAAAGAAAGTAGTGCAAGTCAGGCCGTTTCAGAAACTGCAAAGGAATCTGAAAACAGCAGCTCAGGAGAAAGTACAAAGGATAATACAGGTGGAAAGAAAAAGTTTGTAATAGGTATGTCCCAATGTAATCTTGGAGAACCTTGGCGTGTAGCAATGAATGCTCAAATAGAGGCGGCAGCTAAAAAACACCCTGAATTTGAAATTATATTTGCCGATGCCGCTCAAGATAATTCAAAACAAATAGCAGATATAGAAAACTTTGTACAACAAGGCGTAGACCTTATAATCACTTCTCCAAATGAGGCAACTCCACTTACAAATGCAGTAAGTGCAGCATACAATGCAGGTATTCCTGTAATACTTCTCGATAGAAAGATAGACGGCGATGCTTATACACAATTTATTGGTGCTGATAATGTAGAAATAGGCAGAGTTTGTGGAGAATACGTTGCCACCAAATTACTTCCAAACGGCGGCAAAATATGTGAAATAAAAGGTCTTGAGGGAACTTCCGGAGGTATAGACCGTGATAATGGATTTAGAGAGGGAATAAAGGCAAATCCTAAATGTGAAATTATCGCAGCTAATAATGCCGACTGGTTAAGAGAAAAAGCTATTACAGTAGCTGAGGAAATGCTACAAACAAATGATAAGATTGATTTATTCTTTGCATTAAACGACCCTATGGCAGAGGGAGCTTATATAGCGGCTAAAAATGCAGGTAGAGAAAAAGATATTCTATTTGTGGGTGTAGACGGACTTCCTACTCCTGACGGTGGCATAAAGAGTGTTATAGACAAAAGATTAAGTTTGTCAATGGTATATCCTACAGGTGGTGCTGAGGCAATCGAAAGTGCTTATAAACTTTTAGTTGAGGGAAAACAACTTGAAAAAGAAATTACACTTGAGTCAACTATAATAACTCCTGAAAATGCTGAGGAACTTTGGAATAAATACAATGGTTCATAATTAATATTTACTGTCTGAAGTTTCATTTACTTTAGCACAAATTGTATAAGGCTTGGAGGCATTATGAAAAAAACAGACAGTATGATGATAAGGATGATAATATTTGTCATCCTTATTGTCATGCTTACAACTTTAGTTTTAACAATATCAGGAAGTATCATATATTCAAAATCTATACTAAAACAAATGTATGAGGGAATAAGCCAAGTTCAGGCTCAAGTACAAAAATCTACTGATGATAAAATAATTTCAGTTTCCAACTCAATAGAGCTTTTAGAGGGGAATAATAAGATTTATGAATACCTTAGATTAGATGAAAATGCAAAACCTCAAGAAAGATTATCATTAGAGAGTGAACTAAGAAATCTGCTTTTGCTTTATAGAAATACTTATAGTGAATATTTAAGTATTGTTATTGCGAGCAAATATGGGCAATACATTTCAAATGAATCATATCGTATAGAAAGAATTTCACTATCTGAAGAAAAATGGTATAAAAAGGCTATTACAACTTATAATAAGGCTGCCATAATAGGCCCTATAATCGGTAGAAATCTAAATAGTTGGAGAAATTACAGTGCTGACAGTTATATTTCCATTGCAAAGGCTATAATAGACCCAAATAGTAAAGAAGAACTTGGAGTAATACTTATAGACTTAGACATTAAAAATCTAAAGGAAAATATGCAAAGTATAAGTTCTTTCGGCACGGTATTTGTAATGGATAGTGAGGGAAATATACTCTATTCTCCTGAAAATGACATAGTCTATAGGGTTAAACCTGAATGGTTTTCAAAAAGCCCAAATGGAAATATAAAGGCTTTAATTATGGGAAAAATTTATAATATAATTTACACTAAATCAAAACTTAGTGGACTGACCACTGTAAGTATATATGGCGAGGAAACCACGGTAGCAGAAGTTTCTAAAATACAAATAACCTATTTACTACTATCTCTAATAACTCTAATAGTAGGTTTTATATGGGCAATAGCTATCTCTGCCTCATTTACAAAACCTCTAAGAGAACTTACAACTCTTATGAAACAAGCAAGAAATGGTAATTTCTCAGTTAGATATGATAAAAAATGTAAGGGAGAAGTTCGTGAACTTGGAAATTCATTTAATATAATGATAGACAGAATTAAAGAATTAATTGCAATGGTATACAAAGAGCAAAATGATAAAAGAGAGGCTGAAATGAGAATACTTCAAGAACAAATCAAGCCTCATTTTCTTTATAATACATTAGATACAATACAATGGATGGCAAGAAAAAAAGGTGCTAATGATATAGTAGATATGGTACTCTCTCTTTCACATTTTTTTAGAATAAGTCTAAACAGTGGTAAGGAAATCTTATCAGTACAAGATGAATTGACTATGATAAAAAGTTATCTTGATGTTCAAAAATATAGATATAAAGATATGTTTGATTATAAAATTGAAGTAGATGATAATATAAAAAAATGTAAAATGATGAAACTTACTCTACAACCAATAGTGGAAAACGCCCTATATCATGGGATAAAAGAATCGGATAATGAACAGGGCTTTATATGGATTAGGGCAAGTAAAAAAGATGATGATAAGATACTTATAATAGTTGAAGATGACGGAGTAGGTATGAATGATGATAAACTTAATGACATAAATCATTTACTAAAAAGCAAGGAAAGACCCGAGAATGTAAAAGGTTATGGAATATTAAATGTAAATGATAGAATTAGAATTTCTTATGGCGAGGAATACGGTTTATCATATTCTAAAAGATTAGGAGGTGGAACAAAAGTTGAAATATTAATAAAAAACACGGAGGTTAAGTATGTGGAAAATATTAATAGCTGATGATGAACCTTGTATACGAGAAGGACTAAGAGATGTCATAAGTTCTATGGATATAGAAGTTAAGGAATTTTTAGAGGCTAAAAACGGTATACAAGCATTTGAAAAAATAAAAGAAAACTTACCTGATATAGTATTAGCAGATATTTCCATGCCAAAATTAAATGGAATTGAGCTTATAGAAAAGATACGACTAGAAAACGTTGATTGTGAGGTAATAATTATAACAGGCTATGAAGAATTTAATTATGCTAAACAGTCAATACAACTTAATGTACTCTCCTATCTCTTAAAACCGATAGATTTAGATGAATTACATCATTCGCTTAAAAAAGCAATTAAACGCATAGAGGAAAGACGAAAAAGTAATAGTTTAAAGGAACTTTTACTAGACCAACTGGAAAAAAATAAAGATTATCTTAGAGAAAGATTTTTTAGAGATGTATTTGAAGAGAATTTAACTGATGAGGAAATTGAAAAACAAAGTCAAATTTTAGACCTTGAACTGTCTAAGGAAATGGCATTTATATATGTAAATACAAATTTAAGTACTGATTACGGCATAGACATAGGTATTGATGACAGACTTATATGTTATAGTATCTCAAATGTTTTAAGAAAGGAACTTATAGCATTTAGTCCGAACTATATTTTTTCTGACAAGTATAGAAATATAGTTTTGATAATCCCCAATAGAATAGATGAAATAAAACTTTTAATAACTATTATTAAAAATAAAATTGAGGCAATCACTAAAAAACAGATTAGTATAGAAAGTTCTAAATGCAGTAAGCTTAATATCTCAGATACTTATAACTGTTTAAAAGATAAAATACTTAAAAATTCAGCTTGTAAGCCTATTGTTCAATCTGCAAAAAGATATATCATAGAAAACTATCATAATCAAAACCTTGATTTAGTATCTGTAGCTTATGCTGCAAATAGTAATCCCTCATATCTAAGTAGAATGATGAAACATGAAATAGGTCTATCTTTTAAAGACTTTTTGACAAAGCTAAGAATTAATAAAGCTTTGGAACTTATTAGAGAAAATCGGCTAAACTTTAATGAGATAGCTGAAAATGTAGGTTATAGCAGTCAACATTATTTTTCAACTGCTTTTAAAAACTTTACCGGAATGTCCCCAAGTGAATATAAAAAGGGAATAGTAAAAGATAAAGGAGAAATGTAGATGTTTAGAAAACTTAGTCTAATTATCCTAATGTCTATAATATTTTTAAATGCTTGCACCAAAAATAATGTAAAAAAAGATGCATATAAATATGTTGTGGGTGTAAGTGTTCCAAATGTTAGAGAACCTTGGATAGCAAGCATGTCTGAGGAAATCTCAACATTTTTCTTGGAAAATGATGTAAATGTAATATACAAAGACTCAGCAGGCGATGACAAAAAACAAATAGCTGATATAAAAAGCCTTATAAACTCCGGTGTTGACCTACTTATTATTATTCCTCAAAAATCTTTTGATTTGGCAAAAGAGATTGAACTTATAAATAATAAAATACCTATTATAATTGCAGGTTCTGATCCCCTGACTGATAAATACTTATGCTTTATACATTTTGATGACTATGGTATAGGTAAAGAACTTGGAGAATATGCTATCAATAATTATTCTAATGAAAATTTTAATGATTTTAATTTAGTAGTGCTTGAAGGACCAAAGGACTCACTTATTTCACTTGAACGCCTTAGAGGTTTTAATGAAACCGTGGCACAAAAAATGGATACTAAAAATATTACATACTTCTATGGAGATTGGCTAAGAGATAAGGCAGAGGATAGAGTAAAAGACTATCTAATAGAAAATGAATCTCCAAATATTATCATTTCATTTAATGATGAAATGGCTTATGGAGCGTATATCGCCTCAAATAAGCTTAAAGCAATAAAACCTCTTTTCATAGGAGTTGGAGGTTTTGAGAGCGAACATGGAGGAAAAAACTTAGTAGATTTAGGTATCTTAGATGCCACTATCCGTTGCCCCGGTTTTGGAAGTTTAACTGCCAAAACAGCCCTTAAGATACTTAAAGGAGAAACTGTCCCTGATAAGATAAGCCTTAAAGGAGAACTCTATATTAAATAATTGCAAAACAGTGGGGGGTTGCCTCGCTAACGGCGAGGCACCCCCCCCACATAAGAAATAAGAGATTCTATTATTCTAATCTTTTAATAACACTTATAAATCCACTACAAACTCATCTGATTGTTCTTTATTTACAACGTAATAAGCTTTTCTCTCATCAATATTTACATAAACTTCAAGAGTCTTTACTTCTACATCTTTTCTAAGTTTCTTAAAATGCTTGGTTGCTCTTTTTACAACATCTTCTACAAGCACATCATTTCCATAAATCTGTAAGGTTACTAAAACCTTAGGATCTTTCTTTGCAGCAGGCTTTTTAGTAGCCTTTTCTTCTGCCGGTTTAGTAACTTTGTCTGAACTCTTTTTTTCTACAGTTTTCTTATCTGCAGCTTTTTCTGTATTACTTTTTAATGCCATAAAACCCTCCCTTTAATATTCAAGAATCACTTGTTTTCGTTGATTATAAAATTAATAAGTTTTTTTGTCAACCTATTAACCAAGTATTAAATACCAATATCTAACACTTGTAATCATATCTCTTTTATACATTTTGATAAGTAAATAGATTTATTTATTATTAAATTTGATATTAAAAACATATTTTAGCTATGAAATATCTTAAGCTCTTAACTTAATGCCTAATTTTTCCAAATGTTTTAGGATTTTTTCCATAACTTCATTTACTTCTTTATCCTCTAAAGTTCTTTCTTTATGTCTAAATGTTATAGAATATGCAATAGATTTATAGCCCTCAAGTACTTGGCTACCCTCATAAATATCAAAAAGCTCATACTTTTCAAGTATTGAACCTGAATCTAAGCTAAAGACATCTTCTATCTCTCCTGCTGTTATAGCTCTTGGAACTACAAGACTTATATCTCTTGTTATTGCAGGATATCTTGGAATTTCTATGTATTTTATATCAAATGAACTTAATGTTGTAACATTTTTCATATCAATAACTGCAATATAAGTTCTCTCTCCTATTTTGAAGTTATCAAGTACTTCAGGGTGTACTTCTCCAAGATAACCTATATTAATTCCTTTATAAAAAATGTCTGCATTTCTTCCGGGGTGCAAAAACTCTCTTTTTGGATTTGGAGTATATGAGATTTTTTCTTTAAGACCGATATTACTAAAGAATTGTTCGCACACTCCTTTCATATCATAAAAATCGCCGTCCCCATAAAAACCTAATGTAAACTGTATTCTTTCATCAGGAAGTTCACGAAGTGGGAGTTCTTTTGGTCTATAAACATTTGCAAATTCATATAATTTAACAGCCTTATTTCTTCTGTTATAATTTGTAGAAAGTGATTGTAAAAGTCCACCAAGTGGCAATGTCCTCATTATTGAGAAATCTTCTCCTAATGGATTTAATATTTCTATTGCCTTTCTATATTCACTATCTTCAGAGAGTCTAAGCTTTGAGAATACCTTAGGGCTTTCAAATGAATAATTCATAGCCTCTGAAAAGCCTGAAAAGCTTGCAGTAAGTCTTGCAATATCTTCTATTTTAATCTTATAACTTACTCCTCCCATTATTGCCTCTTCAACAGGTAGAGTTGTAGGGATTTTATCATATCCGAAAAATCTCGCAACTTCCTCTGCAATATCAGCCATAAATTCAATGTCCTGTCTAAATGTAGGAACTTTTACATAGCTTTCGTCGCCTTTTGTGATAACCTCAAGTTCAACTCTTGATAAAATTTCAATCATTTCTTCAGGAGAAATTTTAGTTCCAAGTAACTTATTTATCTTTTCAGGTTCAAATTTTACAAATTTTTCTTTTACTTTTTCAGGATAAACATCTACTACTCCCCCTACTACTTCGCCTGCTCCAAGTTCTTCAATAAGTGTACAAGCTCTGTTTACAGCTGCAAGTGCATTTTCAGGGTCTAAACCTTTTTCAAACTTACCTGAGGCATCTGTACGAAGTCCAAGTCTTTTTGCAGATAGTCTTATATTTGTGCCGTCAAATGTTGCACTTTCAAATACCATAGTAGATACCTCATCTGTTATTTTTGAGTTATCTCCTCCCATTATACCTGCAATTCCTATGGATTTATCCTCATCATAAATCATTAGTATCTCTGAGTCCATAGTTCTTTCCTGCCCGTCTAATGTTACAAATTTTTCTCCGTCCCCTGCTCTTTTAACTATTATCTTTTTTCCTGCAATGTCTTTATAGTCAAATGCATGCATAGGTTGCCCATACTCTTCCATTACAAAGTTTGTAATGTCAACTATATTATTAATTGGTCTTATTCCAACTGATGCAAGTCGTCTTTGTAGCCACTGTGGCGACGGAGCAAGCTTTATATTTTTTACCATTCTTGCAGTATATCTCTTGCAAAGGTCATTATCCTTTATTTCTACTTTAAGATAATCATTTACATTTTCAGCATTTCCTGTTTCCTTTACAGTTGGAGGAATAAATTTTTTCTTAAAAGTAGCCGCCGCCTCTCTTGCAATTCCCATTACTGAATAGCAATCAACTCTATTTGAAGTGATTTCATATTCAAATACTGTTTCATGTAAACCTAAAACTTCTACTGCATCTACTCCGACCTTTGTATCTTTTGGAAATATATAAATTCCCTCTTCAGGTGCTAAAGGATAGAAATTTCTATCTGAACCAAGTTCTTCTATTGAGCACATCATTCCAAATGATTCTATTCCTCTAAGCTTTCCTTTTTTTATCTTAATGCCGTCTTCAGGAAGTGCTTTCTTATCATGTCCACCTGCTACTTTGCCACCGTCAAGCACAACAGGCACTTTGTCGCCTACATTTACATTTTTAGCCCCTGTTACTATCTGTATTAAGTCTTCATTTCCCACATTTACTTGACAAACTATAAGCTTATCTGCGTCAGGGTGTTTTTCAATAGAAATAATTTCTCCTACAACTATTTTTTCAAGATTTTTATCAAGTTTCTTATATCCCTCTACTTTTGTACCTGAAAGTGTCATAGCGTCTGTATATTCTTCTGCACTCACATCTAAATCAGGTACATAATCTTTAATCCAAGATAATGATGTATCCATTTGTTTTCCTTTCCTATAAGTGTTTTAGAACTGATTTATAAATCTAATATCATTTTCATAAAGTAATCTCATATCATCAATTTCATATTTTAATAATGCAACTCTCTCAAGTCCAAGTCCAAAAGCAAAACCTTGATACTTTTCCTTGTCAACTCCACACATATCAAATACATGAGGGTGTACCATTCCACAACCAAGTATCTCAATCCAACCACTTCCCTTGCAAAATCTACAACCCTTTCCAAGGCATTTAAAACATGTTACGTCCATTTCAGCACTTGGTTCTGTAAATGGGAAATGATGAGGCCTAAACTTTACATTTACATTATCGCCAAATAGTTTCTTTGCAAACTCTGCTAGAGTACCCTTTAAATCTGAAAATGTAATATTTTTATCTATAACAAGTCCCTCAACTTGATGAAAACTTGGGGAATGTGTAGCGTCTACTTCATCTGCTCTAAAAACTCTACCCGGAGAAATCATTCTTATAGGGAGTTTACCCTTTTCCATTATTCTTGCCTGTACAGGAGAGGTTTGAGTACGCAAAACTATATCTTTATTAATGTAAAATGTATCTTGCTCATCTTTTGCAGGGTGATTTGCAGGTATATTAAGCTTTGTAAAATTGTATTCATCATATTCTATTTCAGGCCCTTCCACTACCTCATAGCCCATTGAAACAAATATTTTTTGAATTTCCATAAGTGCTACGGTATTTGGGTGATTATGTCCAAACTCTCTTTTTTTAGCAGGTAAGGTAACATCAATAGTTTCATGTTTCATTCTTTCTTCTCTTAAAGCCTTTGTAAGTTCCTTTTTTGCACTTAAGAGTTGATTTTCGATTATTTCCCTTGCATCATTTACAAGTTGACCAATCTTAGGTTTTTCCTCTGCTGAAACCTCTTTCATCATTTTTAATACTGAGGTTAATTCTCCCTTTTTACCAAGATACTCAACTCTTAAATCATTTAAGGCATCTAAATCTCTTGTTTGAGCAATTCTTTTTAATGCGTTCTCTCTTATTTTTTCTAAATTCTCTTTAATCATAAATTTCCTCCATTTATATTTGCACCTGCATTAAAGCCGGTAGACCAAGCTATCTGCAAATTGTAGCCCCCTGTAAGTGCGTCAACATCTAAAACTTCCCCTGCAAAATATAGATTTTTCACAAGTTTTGATTCCATAGTTTTTGGATTTATTTCCCTAACATCAACGCCACCCCTTGTTATTATAGCCTCATTAAAGCCTCTTAAACCTATAAGATTAAATTCTAAAGCCTTGGTTGTATTTACAAGTCTTTTTCTTTCTTCCTTAGTCATAGAATTTATAATTAAATCAGGGTCTAATTTGGCTTGTCTTATAATTTCAGGTATAACCTTAGCAGGAAATAGTTTAGAAAGCGAGTTTTTAAGCGACTTATTAATGTTTTCAGAAAAATCTCTTAAAATTCTTGCGTCTAACTTTTCATAACTTAAACTAGGTTTAAAATCAATCAATAACTTTATAGTTTTATTTTCCTTAAAAATCTCAGTAGCATAAGAACTTGCAGAAAGAAGTACAGGTCCACTTACTCCGAAATGAGTAAACAGCATTTCTCCAAAATTTTTATAAATTTCTTTTCCATTATATATAAGTCTTACTTCAACCTTTTCTAAGGAAAGCCCTTGTAACTGTTTACAAGCCTCATCACTTGAAACAAACGGCACTAAGCTAGGTAAGAGCTTAGTTACTGTATGCCCTGCTTTTTTTGCAAATTTATAGCCGTCACCTGTAGAACCTGTCCCTTGATAAGAAAGTCCTCCTGTGGCAACTATTACTGCATCTGCAAAAACTTTTTTATCTAAAATAATCCCTTTGCAGACTTCATTTTCAATAATCAAATCTTTGACTTCTGTATTTAAATGAATATCAACATTTAGTTTGTTAAGTACCTTTGAAAATGCCTTAATTACGTCTGAAGATTTATCAGATACAGGAAAAACCCTATTACCTCTTTCTATTTTTAGTGGGCAGCCTGCATTTTCAAGTAATTGCATTATATCTTCATTTTTAAATGCTTTAAAACTGCTATATAAAAACTTGGGGTTATGTACTACATTTTCCATAACATTTTTCATATCAGAGGCATTTGTAACATTACATCTTCCCTTACCTGTAATATAGAGTTTTCTACCTAGTTTTTCATTTTTTTCATATAAACTTACTTCATGTCCTAATGTAGCGGCGGAGATAGCTGCAATCATTCCTGCTGCCCCTCCGCCTATTATAATAATCTTACTCATAATTTAACTCTGATGATACAAATATATCATAAATCGCCTTTATAGTAGCCTCAAAATCTGATTCCTTAACACCTATTATAATATTAAATTCTGATGAACCTTGATCAATCATCTTAATGTTGATTCTAGCATGTGCAAGAGAGGCAAATATTCTTCCTGCTGTTCCTCTAGTTGAACGCATACCCCTACCAACAACAGCCACAAGTGCAATTCCTGACTCCATTTCCACTGAATCAGGCTTTGCAAGTCTATGTATACCTGCAACAACTCTTTGCTCATAGTCTTCAAATTCATTTTGATGAACTATCACTGACATAGTATCAATTCCTGACGGCATGTGTTCGATTGAAATGTTGTTTTGCTCAAATACTTCTAAAACTTTTCTACAAAACCCAACCTCAGAATTCATCATTGCCTTATCAACATTTATTGAACAAAAACCCTTTTTGCCTGCAATTCCTGTTATTGTAAATTTAGGCTTTTTACAGGTGCTTTCAACAATCATAGTTCCCTTATCTTCAGGTCTATTGGTATTTTTGATATTAATAGGAATACCCTCTGCCCTTACAGGGAAAATAGCATCTTCATGCAAAACAGACGCTCCCATATATGAAAGCTCTCTAAGTTCTCTATAAGTAATGGTTTCAATTACTTCAGGGTCTTTTATAACACGAGGGTCTGCAACTAAAAAGCCTGAAACATCTGTCCAGTTTTCATATAAGTCTGCTTTTATAGCTCTTGCAACTATTGAGCCTGTTATATCTGAACCCCCTCTTGAAAATGTCTTGATTTTACCTGAATTTGTAACTCCATAAAATCCCGGAATTACAACTCTTTCTATGTTTTTAAGCCTTTCTTCAAGCTCCTCATTAGTATGTTCAGAATCAAATGTTCCGTCGTCCTTAAAAAATATTACATCAGCTGCATCTATAAATTCACAACCTAGATAATTAGCTAGGATTATTCCATTTAGATATTCCCCTCTTGAGGCTGCATAATCTCTGCCTTGCTTAGAAACAAAGTTTTCCTCTATTTTGGCAAACTCATGACCTAAGTCCAAATTTAAATTTAAACCGTCTATAATGCCTTGAAATCTACTCTTTATCTTCTCAAATATCTTTTTATAAGATGCACCTGTGGCAGCAGCATCATACGCCATATATAAAAGGTCTGTAACCTTTTCATCTTTTGAATCTCTCTTACCCGGTGCTGACGGCACTATAAATCTTCTTGACTTTTCAGCACCTATAATTGCTGCAACCTTTTTAAACTGCTTGGCACTTGCAAGAGAACTTCCACCGAACTTTACAACTTTTTTCATAGACTCTCCTTTTCCCCTTAATTAATTATTCATCATCCTCTTCAAAGCCATTAGGGTTGTTCTTTTGCCACCTCCAAGCATCTTTACACATTGTTTCAAGATTTCTTGTTGCAACCCAACCAAGCTCTTTGCTTGCCTTTGTCGGGTCTGCAAAACATTTTGGTACATCTCCCTCTCTTCTACCCTTAATTACATAGTTTATCTTTAAATCATTTGCTTTTTCAAAAGCATTTATTACATCTAAAACAGAATATCCGACACCTGTACCAAGATTATAAATTCTTACTTGTGAACTGTCTGAAAGAATCTTTTCAAGTGCCTTTACATGACCGTCTGCCAAATCTACAACATGGATATAATCTCTTATACAAGTTCCGTCAGGTGTATCATAATCATTGCCAAATACTCCAAGACACACAAGTTTACCAACAGCAACTTGTGAAACATAAGGTAATAAATTATTAGGTATACCCTTAGGATTTTCTCCTATCTTGCCTGATTCATGTGCTCCGATAGGGTTAAAGTATCTAAGAAGTATTACACTCCACTCATCATCAGAAGTATGTAAATCTGTAAGAATCTGTTCAAGCATTCCCTTTGTTCTACCATAAGGGTTAGTTATCTGTCCCATTGGACAATCTTCTGTGATAGGTACAAATGCAGGGTCGCCATAAACAGTGGCACTTGAAGAAAATACTATTTTTTTACAACCATACTTTCTCATAACCTCGCATAAAACTAATGTACCTGTAATATTATTATGATAATATTCAAGTGGTTTATAAACTGACTCTCCTACTGCTTTTAAGCCTGCAAAATGAATTACAGCCTCAATATCATTTTTTTCAAATATTTTCTCAAGCCCTTTTTTATCAAGGCAATCAACTTCATAAAACTTAAGAGTTCTACCTGTAATCTCCTCTACTCTTTTTAATGACTCTTTACTTGAATTAACAAGATTATCTGCTACAACTACTTGATAACCTGCATTTAATAATTCTACACAAGTATGACTTCCTATAAATCCTGCTCCTCCGGTTACTAAAATAGCCATATTTTCGCCTCCTAAACAAAATAAATTTAAAATAGCTTAAAAATGCTTTAGAAAGTATTATACAACATATTTTTCAATTACACTAGATTATTTATTTGATTTTATGTTATTAGATAGTTTCTAGTGCTTTTAAAAATTTTATGGGGTTTTTCGCCGTCGGCGAAAAACCCCATATATTAATTGACTACTCATTTCTAAGTGCAGCAAGAGGACTTAACCTCATTGCTCTAAGGGACGGCATAAAGCCTGAAACCATTCCGACAAAAGTTGCAAATATAATTGAAATCCAAGGCATCCAATTTGGTATAACTGAAATGTTGGAATCTGCATAGAAAAATTCCCTAAGTGTTGGCATATTGTTTGCTATAAATGATAAAAGATAGCTAAATAATATACCTGTAATTCCACCAATAAGCCCAATAAGTCCTGACTCTATTAAAAACATATCTCTTATTTTTCTCATATCACAACCAAGTACTTTCATAATTCCTATTTCCTTAGTTCTTTCATAAATAGACATCATCATAGTATTGGCTATACCTATTGCTGCAACCACTAAAGACACAACTCCTATTCCACCAAGCATTCCCTGCAAAGTTTGAGTTTGTTTCTTGGCTGATTCAATCCAATCAGTTTGAGAAATCGCCTCAAAGCCTAACTCTTCAATAGCCTTTCTAACAGTTTCTACATTTTCAAGCTTATCTACATTTACAAATACTTCACTATACACTAAAAATTTAAGTGGCTTTCCTCTCTTAGTAGTAGGCTGCTCAGGAATTGGTCTTTTACCATAAATTCGCTTTAATTCACTTTTTAGTATATCAATATTTACATATACTCTTGAATAAAACCTATTATATTCAGTTGGGTCTCCTGCTATAACTCCTGCTGTTGGAAAAACATACTTTCTTTCAGGTTGTTGTTTAGTACTTTCTCCACTTGTACTTGTACTTGTACTTTGACTTGTAGACTCTGTATAAGCAGGTTTAAATATTGTAAATAAAGTCTTATTATAATCAACATCAGGGATATTGGTCGGTTCATTATGAGAAAATCCAAGTGATTTTGAGTCATAAAACTGCATTATAACACCATTTCCAAATAGTAGTTTCATCTCCTTATCAGTACTTTTTGGAATTTCGCCACTTGCAAGTTTAACATCTTTTAGATATTCCTCATCAACTCCCATAATCTGTGCGAAAAGCTCCCATTTTCCTTGTTTTATAGTTGCCGAAACACTTAAGGACGGAGAAACCGATTTTACATGGTTTAAGTTTTTAAATGTAGCTACCATTTTGTCATCGAGATACTTAGGTTCTACTTTTTTACTTGCCTCATTGGAATACATCTCCCTAGGAGTTACCTCTATTTGAGTAAGACTTCCCTCTCTTTTTATAGAATCTTCCGTCATCTTCTGTACACCAAAACCTATTGAAAGCATAGTAACCACTGAGGCTGTTCCTATCAACACACCTAAGATAGTTAGTGCAGTCCTTACTTTTCTTCTGACTAAATTACTAATGCTTATAATAATCAAATCGCCTATTTTCATATTTTTTCCTAAATAATTTAAATCTCATTTGAGCCTTTGTTTTTCTTTCTTTTTATAAGAGTTACTATAACTATAATCAATATAATTCCTAAAACTATCCCACCTATTATAAATGTTAATGGTGGCTTTTTAGTATTGTCTATATCATTTTCAATGTCAGACGGCATACTTGGTTCTTGTGGAGTATCTTCTGTAACAGTAAGCTCCATTTCTTTATCAAGCGTGGTTACGACTCCATTTTCATCTTCATAAGAAATAGTTATATTTACCTTATCCTCACTGTTTGTAACAGCAGTTCCTTGAATTAATGCACTTGCATTTCCTGATTCTCCCGGTTTAATATTTCCCACATAAACAGAATTTTCTTTTATAAATGGAGCTGAAAACTTTACCATAACATTATATAAAGTAACTCTACCTGAATTACTTATAGGAAATGCTATATCAGCCTCAGAACCCACTGTTATTGCCTCCGGCGAAACCTCCATAGTACCTACTGTAAGTCTTGCAATCTGATTTATATAAATGTCTATTGAAACTGACTCTTCTGCATTTTTAAATTGTGGAGAATCAAATTTTTCATTTATTTTTAAAGAATAAGACCTTTGGTCAATGCTTGCCTTAGATTGCAATTTCTGCCTTATTTCTTTTACTTCCCCCGGAGCAAGCTTATCTACAACTACTGAGTTAGAGCCTGAAACACTTGAAAATACAGGACTGTCAGATACTTTCTCAGGTTCAAAAGAAAATAAAATATTAGACGCTTGTAAATCTGAGGAGGCATTTTTTATATTTACTATAAGTTCAAATTCTTGACCTGCAAGTACCTTTTCAGGAATTGTAGTATATGAATCAACTATTATACGAGCCTTTGACCTGTCCTTATCTGCAAGTGTAGGTGCCTCGGTAGTAGTTTCTTCTACTTCTTTATTTTTAACATTTACATAAAATTCAGTTTCAAATGTTTTTAGTTCTCCGTCTGCTTTTTCTCTATAATTAATCTTCATTTTAATTGGATAAAAGCCTGAGTAAACATTTTTCCTTATCATAAAACTATAACCCATAGGGACTGTTGCATTTACATCAAGTTCATCAAAATGATGATTATAATTTGCCTCATTTATATCAAATGGAAATACCTTATCATCTTTATCTAACACTAATGCAGCAGTTACATCATACGCCTTTGCTATGCCGTTATTCCTAAGGTTAATAGAAAAATTCATTACATTTGGATAAACTCCATAAGGCGTATCTTGATTTTCTCCAAGCACAAATATAGCTGCTTTTTCATCTTTTGTAGTGCTTGTTTCAGTTTCTGTTGTCTTACTAATCCATACATTTATATATTCTTGAACCTCGGTTACACGAGTTTCTTTTGAACTTGTTACATAAACTTGAACTCCATAATACCCCTCGGCAACATCTCGCCTTACTCTTGCCTTTAGGGTTACAGTTCTTTTTTGACCTGCCTTTATTCTTCCGATACTTTTTAATTCGGTAGTTTCAGAAGTAAGTTCAAATGGAAATGCTACTACATCAGAGACATTGTCTTTATTTTCATCAACATTATTAATCTGATCATCATAAGCAATACCTGCATAAGCATTTTCATAGTCTTTATCAGCTGTAAATACAAATGTTACGTCCATCATTTTGCCTGTCTTACCCATAGGTATTTTATTTTGGCTAAAATAATTATTATTTTCAATATTAACAAGATTTGCTTGTGAAACAACACAAAGGTTACTTACTAAAGCTAAGGTACATATAAGTACAGTTACCATTTTAAGTATTTTATTCATATTTCCTCCTAAGAATAGAGTTTAGTTACTTATCTTTCCGTCTACAATTTTTATCTGTCTATCTGCAAAATTTGCTATCACAGGGTCATGTGTTACCATAATTAAAGTTTGCTTTTGAGTTCTTACTATTTCACGCATTAAATCCAATACTTCAGAAGTAGTCTTTGTATCAAGGTTTCCTGTCGGCTCATCAGCAAATATTATCTTGGGATTTACTGCAAGAGCCCTTGCAATTCCAACTCTTTGTTGTTGCCCTCCACTCATAGCATTTCCCTTATGATACATGTGATCTTCAAGTCCTACAAGTTTTAAATAATTTTTTGCAATATCATTTCTTTTTTTCTTTGCTACACCTCTAAACATAAGTGGTAATGCAACATTATCAAGTGCATTCATAGTTTGTAGCAAATTATAACTTTGAAAAATAAAACCTACATTTTCTCGCCTAAAAGCAACTAATTGATTTTCACTCAACTTTTCAATATGCTTTCCTGCAATTATTATTTCTCCTTTTGTAGGTTTTTCAAGACCTGCAAGCATATTTAAAAGAGTAGATTTTCCTGAACCTGACGGGCCTATTATTGCACAAAACTCTCCACGTTTTATGGTAAAGTCAACTCCGTCAAGTGCATGCACATACTCATTGCCTGCTTTATAATATTTATACAGCCCGTTTACTTCTATTATAATCTCTGAGTCTTCACCTGGCTTAATGTTTTTATCTTTACTGAGTGTTTCTTTCATATAATGCCTTTTCATCTATTTAGTGTTATGTGAACCTGGCAATAATTATAGCATACTACAAGTTACATATACATTGCTTTATTATGTAGTTTGCTTAAATAATCTTTACATTTTCTAATATCTTATATCTTATATCTTATGATTTGATAATTAACTTCTCGTTCACATATTTTAAAGGTTTTTGTAGTGAAACTGTAAGGCATTAGTAGTACTATGTATAATTGACACAATATAGAACCACTGTTATACTATAACAGGTTGATATGAATAAGAATAAATGATTAAAATTTTGAATATGAAAGGAGTTAATATGAAACTTACTAAGATATTTGCTTTAAGTGCTGTTATTTTAACTTTAAGTGCAGTTCCTGCTTTTGCAGGTGAATGGAAACAAGATGATAAAGGTTGGTGGTATCAAGATGATGACGGAACTTATCCTCGCAATACTTGGAGGTGGATAGACGGAAATCATGACGGTACTGCTGAGTGCTACTATTTCAATGATATGGGCTATATACTAACTAGTTGCCCTGCTCCGGGTGGTGGAAGTCTAAATGAGTTAGGTCAGTGGTATAAGAACAAAACAGTTCAAACCAGAACAGTAAAAGTCTTTAAAGAGGGAGAAATTGGTGGCGATTATATAAACTCTCAAAATAAGATTGAACTTCGTTGGGCAGACAAAGATGCAGACTATGCTTTAGACGCTAAGTTTATCAAGGTTAAGAATAATGAGAAAGACCCTGAAACCTCTTATAAATTTAAAGATATAGGCGAAAATAAGTATAAATATACAAATGATGACGGTAAATATATTCTTATTGATTACAACAACAAAGACCAAATAACTATTACAAGTGATATTGAAAAAACACATAATAGATTTGCTGATACTTACAGAAAAGTAGAGGAAGTACTAAGAAATGCTGAAACTACTGAAAATAATAAAGAGGCAGCAAACAATACTGAAAAAAGTAAATAAGTATTAGTTATATAATAATTTTTTTAATAGGAATGTTTGTAAATTACATAGTTATTTTTGTTTATAGGGGGTTTTCCTCGCCGACGGCGAGGAAAACCC